>NZ_CAWNMS010000047.1:0-154320 GCF_963875605.1 Vibrio sp. V04_P4A5T148 | reverse complement strand
GCAATATCCTTGGTGATGGATGAATTCCATGATTAAACTATGAGATTCACTGAGCGAGGTTTCAAATGCAGCAGTCTGACAAGCGGTACAACATTTTTACGCCCCAAGATGTGGACGTCATTTCAAAAGAAACACTGTTCCAAGGTTTTTTCCGCATGGTGAAATACCGCTTTAAACACAAGTTGTTTGAAGGTGGATGGAGTGAGGAGATTGAAAGAGAAATGTTTGAAAGAGGTCATGCTGCGGCTATGCTTCCTTATGATCCTGCGCGTGATGAAGTCGTGATTATAGAGCAAATTCGAGTTGGAGCCCTAGAGCACGCCCATCCTTGGCAACTGGAGATTGTTGCTGGAGTCATCGACCCTAATGAAACGTCCGAGCAGGTTATTCGTCGAGAGGCGATGGAAGAGGCGGGAATTGAAGTGAACCGAATCGAAAAAATTAGCTCTTATTATCCATCATCTGGTGGATGCTCTGAATTACTCGACGTCTTTGTTGGTGAAATCGATGCAACGCAAGCTAAAGGCGTACATGGGCTTGACTATGAAGGTGAAGACATCAAAGTTCATGTCATGAGCCGTGAAGAGGCTTACCGCTTAGTGAAAAATGGCCAAATTGAGAATGGTGCCTCAATTATCGCTTTACAATGGTTAGAGCTAAACTATCAACAGTTACAATTGCAATGGCAGAATTAGCATTGAAAAAACCGTATCACGTTGATTTATCGGAATTAATGCGTGTGTACGAAACTAACTACGCGAAATTGAACGCTTTGTTACCAAGTCAGCCGAGCGTAGGTGACTTACGCTGTTATCAGGCTGCTCAAATGACCTATCAATTACAAGTGCTAGAGGTCACAAAGTACACAACTTTAGTGGAGATTTGTCAGAGTGATGACGTTTCAGTATTTCCATTACCGTCGATGTCTGTCAGGCTTTACCACGATGCACGTGTTTCCGAAGTGTGTGCAAGTGCGCGGATAAATCAGATCAAAGCTCGCTATGATTACCCGAATGAACAAATGATGCAAAAAGATGAGAAAGCGCAAATCAATCGCTTTTTAGGCGATTGGCTTACTTTTTGTTTAAAGCACGGGATTAGCCGAGCTCCAATTTAGTCTTCGTCATAGATGAAAATTAGTCATTCAATTTGGATTAATAAATTTTGAACGTGTCGCCAACTCTAGACAATTCAGACAGCATCAAGCTGCTACAAATTACCGATACGCATCTGTTTGCGCCGGATGATGGCAGCCTGTTGAGTGTTAATACGGTAGATAGCTTTCATGCTGTTGTGGCAGAGATTTGCGCGCAACATGTTGAATTTGATGCAATTCTGGCTACGGGCGACATCTCGCAAGATCATAGTGCTGAGTCTTATCTTCGTTTCTCTCGTGGTATTTCTTCATTAGAAAAAACTTGTTTTTGGCTTCCCGGTAATCACGACTTTAAACCCAATATGGGCGCCGTATTCCCGTCAGAGCAGATTCAACAGTCGGAGCATGTATTACTCGGTGAACACTGGCAGATGGTGATGCTCGATTCTCAAGTGGTGGGCGTACCGCACGGACGGCTGAGCGATCAACAATTGGCTTTACTTGACGAAAAATTATCGACGCACCATCAGCGACACACCTTGATTGTGCTGCATCATCATCCTCTATTGGTGGGGAGTGCCTGGCTCGATCAACATAGCCTTAAAGACAGCGATGCTTTTTGGAATATCGTCACGCAACATCGCAATGTGAAAGCCGTCCTGTGTGGTCATGTTCATCAAAATATGGATAAACTCCATCACGGTGTCCGAGTGATGGCTACTCCCTCGACCTGTGTACAATTTAAGCCCAATTCAGATGATTTTGCTTTGGATCGCACTTCCCCAGGATGGCGTGAATTGACGCTATCTGCTGATGGTCAAATAGAAACTCAAGTCAAACGTTTAGCTAACGGCGCATTCCAACCGGATTTTAACGCTAATGGATACTGAGATGCCTACTCGTCAACCTATGCTGCTTTATATTCATGGCTTTAATAGCTCGCCGCTGTCGCACAAAGCACAAGTGATGGTGAAGTATTGCCAAATGCAGCGTCCTGATATCAAAGTGATGGTGCCTAAGTTACCCAGTTTTCCCGCGCAAGCTGCGGAATATCTACTTGATCTCATTCATCAACATCAAGATCAATATCGTATTGCGCTGGTGGGGAGCTCATTAGGCGGGTATTTGTCTATTTGGTTAAACCATTTGTTTGGTTTTCGTGCCGTGGTGATAAACCCAGCAATCAAACCGTATGAATTATTGGTCAATTTTTTAGGCGAACAAGTCAACCCCTACACGCAAGAGCACTATCGGTTAGAAGCGAAACATATTGAAGAGCTCAAAGCATTAGAGGTTAAAATTAATGACGTCACGTCATTTTGGTTGTTGCAACAAATGGGCGATGAAGTCTTAGATTACCGTCAAGCCGTCGCTAAATTGACGGGAGCAAAACAGACGGTTGAATTTGGCGGCGATCATAGTTTTGTTAACTTTGAGCGATATCCGCGACAAATCATCGAATTCCTAGATCTCTGACCGATTCATTGAGGGGGGAGTCATAATTTTACCTGTAACTTACTTATCTCGCTTGACATAAGCAAGGCTCTTCCAGACTATGTTCTATCTATACTTTTGCAGTTTGTAATGCTGAAAAAATCAGCGTTGTTGTCGTTAATTAATCACAAGTACATCATTGATAAACTGCCGAAAAAGTAACGAATCATTTATCTATAAAAGCATTCCGTATTATGACTGAACAATATAATGCTGGGGCCATTGAAGTTCTTAATGGCTTAGAACCAGTACGTCGCCGACCTGGGATGTATACGGACACCGCGCGACCTAACCATTTAGGCCAAGAAGTTATCGATAACAGTGTCGATGAAGCGCTAGCCGGATATGCCTCCAAGGTACAAGTTATTCTCCACGCAGATCAATCACTTGAAGTGATCGATGATGGGCGTGGTATGCCCGTTGATATTCACCCTGAAGAGAAAATATCAGGCGTTGAGCTTATCTTCTGTAAATTGCATGCGGGTGGTAAGTTTTCAAACAAAAGCTACCAGTTCTCCGGTGGTTTACATGGGGTAGGTATTTCCGTAGTGAATGCCCTATCCAAGCGTGTGGAAGTGACCGTTCGCCGTGATGGGCAAATCTATGAAATGGCGTTTGAGCACGGTAATAAAGTCGAGGAATTGACAGTAACTGGCACCTGTGGTCGTCGCAATAAAGGGACGAGTGTCCACTTTTGGCCCGATACCAGCTACTTTGATTCGCCTAACTTTTCAGTGACTCGCCTAATCAATAATTTGCGCGCTAAAGCGGTACTTTGCCCGGGGCTCGAGATCACCTTTAGTGATAAGGTTAACAATCTTGAGCACCGTTGGTACTACGAAGACGGCCTAAAAGATTATCTCGCAGAAGGCGTAAAGGGTTACACCTTATTGCCCGAAGAGCCATTTACGGGTGAGTTTGTCGCTGAAACTGAAGCGGCCAACTGGGCAGTGATTTGGCTACCTGAAGGTGGTGAGATGATCACTGAAAGCTATGTTAACTTAATCCCGACCGCACAAGGTGGTACGCACGTTAACGGCTTACGCCAAGGGTTGCTCGATGCGATGCGTGAATTCTGTGAATTCCGCAACCTGTTGCCGCGTGGCGTTAAGTTAACTGGTGAAGATGTCTTTGACCGCTGTTCTTATGTGTTGTCGGTTAAGATGCAAGACCCACAGTTTGCAGGGCAAACTAAAGAGCGCCTTTCTTCACGTCAAACCGCGGCTTTTGTTTCAGGTGTGATAAAAGACTCCTTCAGTTTATGGCTGAATGAAAAACCACAACTCGCTGAATTACTTGCCGAAGTGTGCATAGCCAATGCGCATCGCCGCATGCGAGCCAGCAAAAAAGTGGTACGGAAAAAAATCGCATCAGGCCCCGCGCTCCCCGGTAAATTGACCGACTGTTCAGTGCAAGACCTGAGCCGCACGGAAATCTTCTTTGTCGAAGGGGATTCAGCAGGCGGCAGTGCTAAGCAAGCGCGCGATCGTGAATTTCAAGCGGTTATGCCACTGCGTGGGAAAATTTTAAATACGTGGGAAGTGTCGGCAGACCAAGTGCTGGCTTCACAAGAAGTGCATGATATCTCTGTTGCGCTTGGGATTGATCCTGATAACGACGATCTCGATGGATTGCGTTACGGTAAAATCTGTATTCTCGCAGATGCTGACTCTGATGGTTTACATATTGCCACCTTGCTCTGTGCCTTATTTACCAAACATTTCCGAGCACTAGTCAAAGCGGGCCACATTTTTGTTGCTATGCCGCCTTTGTATCGGATCGACTGCGGCAAAGAGGTCTTTTATGCACTCGATGATGCTGAAAAAGAGGGCATTTTAGAGCGACTTAGCCAGAAAAAAGCCAAAATCAACGTCCAGCGATTTAAAGGTTTGGGTGAAATGAATCCGCTTCAATTGCGTGAAACAACGATGGATCCAAACACGCGCCGCTTGGTGCAACTGACCATTGATGATGCTGAAGCAACGGATGAAATGATGGACATGTTGCTAGGTAAAAAGCGTGCAGATGACCGCCGCGCATGGTTGCAACGTTATGGCGATATGGCAGAGGTGCAATAAATGTCAACTGAAATAACCTTTGATGGTGTTGAGAAACTGCCACTGCGTAAGTTCACTGAAGACGCCTATCTCAATTATTCGATGTACGTCATCATGGACCGCGCACTGCCTTATATTGGCGATGGTTTAAAACCGGTACAGCGACGTATTATTTATGCGATGTCGGAGCTTGGACTCTCGGCGTCAGCCAAGTACAAAAAATCAGCGCGTACCGTTGGTGACGTGCTCGGTAAATACCACCCGCACGGTGATTCGGCCTGTTACGAAGCGATGGTATTAATGGCACAACCCTTTTCTTACCGCTATCCATTGGTGGATGGTCAAGGTAACTGGGGTGCTCCGGACGATCCAAAATCCTTCGCGGCGATGCGTTATACCGAAGCGAAACTGTCTAAATTCGCTGAAGTTTTACTGGGTGAGCTTGGACAAGGCAACGTTGATTGGCAGCCTAACTTTGATGGCACAATGCAAGAACCACAAATGCTGCCGGCGCGTTTACCTCATATTTTGCTCAATGGCGTCACGGGAATTGCGGTGGGTATGGCGACCGATATCCCGCCACACAATGTGCGTGAAATTGCCGATGCGACGATTCACCTGATCGATAACCCGGAAGCGCAACTGCATGATGTGATGCAGTACGTGCAAGGGCCAGATTATCCGACCGAAGCGGAAATTATTTCACCCAGAATTGAAATTGAGAAAATATATCGCTCAGGTCGCGGCAGTATCAAAATGCGCGCGGTTTGGCATAAAGAGGGGAGTGATGTTGTGATCACAGCATTACCTCATCAAGTCTCAGGCGCTAAATTGCTCGAACAAATCGCTAACCAAATGCGCGCGAAGAAATTGCCAATGGTTGAAGATTTACGCGATGAATCGGATCACGAGAACCCTACGCGTATTGTTATTGTGCCGCGTTCTAACCGCGTAGATTGTGACTTGTTGATGAGCCACTTGTTCGCATCAACCGATCTAGAGAAAAGCTTCCGTGTTAACTTGAACATGATTGGCTTAAACAATCGTCCTGAAGTGAAAGGTTTAGTGACCATTCTTTCTGAGTGGATTGAGTTTCGTCGCACCACGGTTCGCCGCCGCTTACAGTACCGTCTTGATAAAGTCATGGCGCGTTTGCACATCTTGGAAGGTTTGCTCATTGCTTATCTGAATATTGATGAAGTGATTGAAATCATTCGTACTGAAGATGAACCTAAAGCGGTACTGATGGCCCGTTTTGGTATTAGTGCTATTCAAGCCGATGCGATTTTAGATACCAAACTTCGCCACTTAGCCAAACTTGAAGAGATGAAGATTCGTGGTGAGCAAGATGAGCTTGCCAAAGAGCGGGAAAAATTAGAGCAGTTGCTTGGTTCTGAGCGTCGCTTGAACACATTGTTGAAGAAAGAGATCAAAGCGGATGCTGAGAAGTACGGTGATGACCGCCGTTCACCACTGATTGAGCGAGCTGAATCTAAAGCGTTGACTGAGCGTGACCTTGTGCCAAGTGAAGCGATCACCGTTGTGCTTTCGGAAAAAGGCTGGGTACGTCATGCCAAAGGGCATGATGTGGATTGCCAAAGTTTGAGCTATAAATCCGGCGATCAGTATTTGGCTCATGCTTGTGGTAAGAGCAATCAACAGGTCGTATTCTTGGGTAGCGATGGTCGAAGTTATTCGCTTGAAGCTCACTCGCTACCTTCGGCGCGCAGTCAAGGTGAGCCGATTACGGGTCGTCTCAACATCACAGAGGGCTCGTCTATTCGCCAAGTAGTGATGGGAGAAGAGGATCAACTCTGGTTAGTGGGCTCGGATGCCGGTTATGGTTTTGTGTGTAAAGGTGGTGAACTGCTGTCGAAAAACCGTAGTGGTAAAGCCTTAGTTAATTTGCCTGAGAACTCAGAGGTAATGACGCCGCAGGCCATCGGTAATTTGGAGTCTGATGACATTTTAGCGATCACGAATCAGGGCCGAATGTTGCTATTCCCAATCAAAGATTTACCACAGCTAACCAAAGGCAAAGGCAACAAAATAATCAATATTCCTGCGGCTAAGTCCAAAGAGCGTGAAGAGTTTGTGTCACACTTAATCTCCTTGCCTCAAGGAGCGGCTATTACGCTCTATGCTGGCAAACGCAAACTTGGTTTAAAAGCCAGCGATCTAGAGAACTTCCGTGGTGAGCGTGGACGTCGAGGTAGCTTACTGCCGAGAGGGTTACAACGTGTTACTGCGATTGAGATTGAATCAGAACTTAGTGATTCAGATCTTGAGCAAGAGTAAAAATCTATAAATAAAAGCCCCCTTCGTGAGTTGGGGGCTTTTTTATGTCTCTTTGTGTTTTTGGTGCTTAGTTTTATTCGCGTAGGTCTTCAACAATTGTCACGGGAAGTGTCATCTCTTCACCTTTACGTAAGATAAGCACATCGACAACGGTACCTGGCCGCAAGTCAGTGACAATTTCCATCACACTCTTGCGACCATTAATTTTTTTACCGCCAATTTTTAGAATAATGTCTCGCTCTTTAAAACCAGCCGTTTCCGCAGGGCCATTGGGGTCAATGCCCAACACAACTATGCCGCCAATATGTTCACTGCCAAGTAAGCGAGATGTTACTGGAGTAATATCTTGCCCATCAATACCGATATAGCCGCGAATCACGCGTCCATCAGCAATGATTTTTTCCATAATGGTATTGGCTAATTTGTAGGGAATCGCGAATGATATACCATCGGTTTTCATTTCAGTTGCTTGTTGAAACGAAGCCGTGTTAATACCTACGAGCTCTCCTTGAGTGTTGACCAAAGCTCCACCTGAATTGCCTTCATTAATGGCCGCATCAGTTTGGATGAAAGCTTGACGTCCATCGGTACTGACTGATGAACGTTCAGTGGCAGAAATGATACCAAAAGTAGTGGTTTGTCCAAGGTTGTATGGATTGCCAATGGCCAGTACCACATCGCCAACTTTCACCGAGTAATTGGGATTTTGTGGAATAACGGGAAGGTTCGTTCCTTCGATTCGCAAAATTGCGATATCCGTGCGTCGATCTTTGCCTACTAATTGCGCTGCTGCGAGACGGCCATCTTGTAAGGCCGCTACGATTTGGTCGGCTTGGGCTACTACGTGATAGTTAGTAATGATGTACCCTTTCTCGCTCACAATTACACCAGAGCCTAACCCTTGAATCGACAGTTTACTGCGATCGCTTTCGGTGTATTTTTGGTTGTAAATATTGACTACAGCAGGTGCGGCGCGGCGAACGGCTTGGTTAAACGAAATTTGCAAAGAGAGCGCATTGGGAGACTCTTCGGCCGCGATTTGCGGGAGAACATTTGAACGTAGCGAGGGAACCGCTAGTAAAATAACAACAGCAGCGAGAAGCCCAAGCCCCACTGAACGAAGTAAAAAGTTAAGCATATCTTCCCCAAACAAAACCCGCTATATACTCAGCTTATTTTACACCTGAGCTTGAGAGAGGAAGAATAGCACTACATGATTGAATAAGAAAAGGGCAGCATTCAAATGCTGCCCTGATCGCTCCACAAGCGATTCTCACTAATTAGCGAATAACCAAGTAAATGGTTCTATCACCTCGTTGGATATTCAGCGCAAGTATGCTCGGCTTTTTCTCCAAAATTTCGCGTAATTGTGCGAGGTTTTTCACTCGTTGGCGGTTAACACCAATGATGATGTCCTCTTTTTGTAGTTGATACGCTTCTGCCGCTGACCCTTTCTCTATAGCAGTCACTTTAACGCCAGCGATTGGGTCTTGATCCGTCGTATTGGTCAGTGCCGCACCAGTCAACCCCGAGTGCAGTTGCTCTGCTTTGGTTGTGGTGTTGTTTTCACTCAAGGTTACGTCGAAGGTTTTGCTTTTACCATCGCGGATAACATCGATTGTGATTTTTTTACCTGCACCTAATGTTGCCACTTTGGCTCTTAATTCGTTGAAGGTAGAAACGTTTTTTCCATTAATAGCTGTGATGACATCACCCGCTTTGATCCCTGCTTTATCGGCGGCGCTATCTTTGATAACTTGGCTAACAAACGCCCCTTTACTTGACTCATAGCCTAGCGCTTCAGCCAGTTCAGAGGTTATTTCACCCCCTTGAACACCGAGCACGCCACGTTTTACCTCACCAAATTCTAAGATCTGTTCGGTCAAGTTTTTCATCATATTTGATGGTATTGCAAAACCTATCCCAACGTTGCCACCATTCGGCCCAAGAATCGCGGTATTAATCCCAATCAATTCACCATTGAGATTGACTAAGGCACCACCAGAGTTGCCACTGTTAATCGCGGCATCGGTCTGAATAAAGTTCTCAAAGTTTTCAAGATTAAGTCCACTTCGTCCTAGCGCAGAAACAATGCCGGAAGTCACCGTTTGACCAAGACCAAACGGGTTCCCGATCGCGACAGTGAAATCACCTACACGTAGTTTGTCTGAATCTGCGATACGAATTTGGGTTAAATTTTTTGCTTTTTTGAGTTTGATCAGCGCGACATCGGACATTTTATCGCCACCGACGAGCTCCGCATCGTATTCTCGGCCGTCGTATAGTTTGACGCGAATCTTATCAGCGCCATCGATGACGTGATAATTAGTCACAACATAACCTTTGTCTGCGTCAGTAATGACACCAGAGCCTAATGCTCTAAATGGCCGCTCTTGCGATTGGTCGATTGGGAAGTCAGGACCAAAGAAAAATCGAAACTGCTCGGGTAAACGTTGATGGGAGACTTGAGTTCCCTCAACTGAGATACTCACAACCGCTGGTGTCACTTGCTCTAGCATCGGTGCTAAGCTCGGCAGTGGCTCACCACTGACAGAAAAGGGTAGCGCTGCCATTGCGGGTAGTGGGGTGATGATTGAACTTAAACTTAACGATAGAGCGGTTAAAAGAAGTAAAGGTTTTTTCATCATAAGCTCCTTTGGAATAACTGTGTTCGAAGTTTAATATTTGTACGAAAGACAAAACTTCAACACTCTCGTGAGGTTTATGACTCAAAAACCTTTATAAAGTTCATGAATTCAGATTAAACGGCTTTCACCTTAACCACGTCTGCAGAATGAATGATCTCTTTTTTAGGGGTATTAAAAAGCCCTGTTGCGCCATTGGCATAATCTTTCGGTGGCTGTTCCAAAATGTCATCGTTGCTTTTCTCTGTATCATTATGCAGAGCGATTTTTTTGATAAATGGGTTATCTTGCTCTGGCATATTCGGCAGAATTTCGGACGATGTTTTGGCCATGTGTTGATACAGTTTTGTATAATCTTTACCTAGGGTATCGAGTATTTCTGCCGCTTGAGCAAAGTGATCCGACAATTCTTGGCGTTGTTGTTCCAAACTAAATTTCGCGTTATCTAATTCTTTTTGTAGAGACTTTTGGTTTTTATATTGAGGCGTAGTCAATCGTGAAATGACCATTCCCAACACGGCCCCTACTAGCAAGCCTACAATGGCATATATCCAAGGCATAACAGCTCCTTATTGTTGTTATTTAACATGTTTTTTACCTATTGGTTACACACGTCGCTTGGACATGTTACTATGACTGCTCTAGCCAATAAAGCGAAATACACGAAATAGCAGTTTCCAGTTTCTTTAGTGCAGTAGGCGGTCATGACACCAAAACAGCGATATGAACACGATGTAAAAAAACTCGGTTTTCAACGAGACTCTGCTCAAGAAAGCGCCGTCGATGCGCTGGATTTACTCTACCATCAGTTTCAGGATTATCTTAACCAACCAGTTAAGCCCTCCGCGGTTTGGACCAAATGGCTTGGTCGCCAACCTGAACAGCCTAACTTACCTAAAGGGCTCTATTTTTGGGGCGGTGTCGGGCGAGGAAAAACCTATCTAATGGATACGTTTTTTGAGGCTCTGCCAACCACTTGCAAAATGCGAGTGCATTTCCACCGTTTTATGTACCGAGTTCATGATGAGTTGAAGGCGCTGGCTGGAGTTGAAGAGCCTTTAGAAAAGGTTGCCGATATTTTTAAGTCTGAAACGGAAATTATCTGTTTTGATGAATTTTTTGTATCAGATATTACCGATGCGATGATTTTGGGTACCTTGTTTCAAGCACTGTTTAAGCGCGGTATTATCTTAGTGGCGACATCGAACATTCCACCGCACGACTTATACCGCAACGGCTTGCAGCGAGCACGCTTTCTCCCTGCAATTGCTTTGATTGAATCACACTGTCATGTGTTGAACGTCGATAGTGGCATTGATTATCGCTTAAGAACATTAGAGCAAGCGGAAATTTACCACTATCCATTGGATGAAGCAGCAAGCCACAATTTACAACATTACTATCGGCAATTGGTTGGTGACGAGAAAAAAGAAGCACGCAGTGAGATTGAAATCAATCATCGCACCCTCGCTGTTGTAAAGGCTAGTGATGGTATTTTACATGCGACATTTGAACAGTTATGCCAAACGGCGAGAAGCCAAAACGATTACATTGAGTTGTCCAAAATTTACCACACAGTACTGCTGGCCGATGTGAAGCAAATGGATCGCGCCATCGATGATGCAGCGCGGCGTTTTATTGCGTTGATTGATGAATTTTACGAACGACATGTAAAAGTAATTATCTCCGCCGAAGTGGCGCTGGACGATCTGTATCTGCATGGGCAACTGGAGTTTGAATTCAAACGTTGTCAGTCGCGGTTAATTGAAATGCAAAGTCATGAGTATTTATCAAGGGAACATCTGGCCTAGCTCAATCCGAACACTTTTAAAGCAAAATAAAAAATTCGTGATTTTGTTCAAAAAGAGGTGATTTTTTCTACTGACTTCCCTATAATCCTGCGACCCACCGTTACTGCAGGCCTGTTTCTGTGAAACGAGAGGCCGAGAGAAACCAAACGCTCGAAGGGGCAACTTTGGACTCTTAGACAGTGGGGGCATTTTAATGCTCCTTTTAGTGTAAATTTTATTTAACGGGTTATTATTAGCATGAAAACTTTCGTTGCTAAACCAGAAACTGTAAAACGCGACTGGTATATCGTAGACGCTGAGGGTAAAACTCTAGGTCGTCTAGCAAGTGAAATTGCATCTCGCCTACGTGGCAAACATAAAGCTGAATACACTCCTCACGTAGACACTGGTGATTACATCATCGTTGTAAACGCTGAGAAAGTTACTGTAACTGGTAACAAAGCAGCAGCTAAAACTTACTACCGTCACACTGAATTTCCAGGCGGCTTAAAATCAATCACTTTCGACAAGCTGATTATTCGTAAGCCAGAGATGGTTATTGAGCTAGCGGTTAAAGGTATGCTACCACGTGGTCCTCTAGGCCGTGCTATGTACCGTAAGCTGAAAGTTTACGCTGGCGCTGAGCACAACCATGCTGCTCAACAACCAAAAGTACTAGACATCTAATTGGGGATTTCGAAAATGGCAGAGAATCAATACTACGGCACTGGCCGTCGCAAAAGCTCAGCTGCACGCGTTTTTATTAAACCAGGCAGCGGCAACATTGTAATCAACAAGCGTAGCCTTGATGTTTACTTTGGTCGTCCAACTTCTCGCATGGTTGTTAAACAACCTCTTGAGCTAGTTGAACTAACTGAGAAACTAGATCTATACATCACTGTTAAAGGTGGTGGTATTTCTGGTCAAGCTGGTGCTATCCGTCACGGTATCACTCGCGCTCTAATGGAATACGACGAATCACTACGTCCTGTTCTACGTGCAGCTGGCTACGTTACTCGCGACGCTCGTTGCGTTGAACGTAAGAAAGTTGGTCTGCGTAAAGCACGTCGTAAACCACAATTCTCTAAGCGTTAATCTTTTTTCAAAAGATTCGCTTCCAGTGTTACTGGATTGTGGTTCAAAAGCCCGGTATTTATACCGGGCTTTTTGTTTTTTGGTGTTAGCAAACACTCATTTTTTTAATCACATCATTTGGTTGTTGCTCTTTAATCTTCCTTTTGTGACCTCACGTGCGATTTACTTCACGAATGTTACGAAAAGGTAGCTTTATCTTGTCAAAAAGTAGGGTTTTATTTATGATTTGCCATCAAATAAATACAACTAGATTCGTATTTTGTTAGCCATGCTCTTGATAAGCGGAATAATAATAATCCACAGGGAGCAAATGGGAGAATGTTTGGATGAGCAATGCGCCTTTAAATAACGGTCGCAGACGTTTCTTAACCGCGACAACAGCCGTTGTCGGAGGGTTAGGAGCCGCTGCTGTCGCCGTTCCTTTTATTAAATCTTGGAACCCAAGTGCCAAAGCCAAAGCGGCTGGAGCCCCCGTTGAAGTTGAAATCGGTAAACTTGAAGAGGGGCAAATGGTTCGTGTTGAGTGGCGAGGAAAACCTGTTTGGGTTGTTCGTCGTTCTCAATCAGTGGTCGATGGGCTAAAAGATATCGAAAACCAACTTCGAGATCCTCAATCGGATGAGCAGCAGCAGCCTAATTATGCGCAAAATGCTTATCGATCGATTAAACCTGAATATTTCGTTGCTGTGGGTATTTGTACTCACCTTGGCTGTTCACCTACTTATTTGCCTGATTCTTTTAGTGAACAAGTTCAAGGGGTTAAATCTGGTTTTTTCTGTCCTTGCCATGGTTCGAAATTTGATATGGCGGGTCGAGTTTTTCAAGGTGTTCCGGCACCACTAAACTTGGTTATCCCTCAATATATGTATCTTAGCGATACTCGTATTGTCATAGGATTAGATGAGACCGGGGAGGCTGCATAATGCAAGTTTTACTTGATTGGGTAGAAAAGCGTTTACCTGCAATGAACGCTTACAAAAAACACCTATCTGAATATCCAATGCCGAAAAACTTTAACTTTTGGTACTTGTTTGGATCGTTAGCCATGTTGGTTCTTGTTAACCAACTGCTCACTGGTGTGTGGCTAACCATGAACTATGTGCCATCAGGTGAAGGGGCTTTTGCATCTGTTGAATACATAATGCGTGATGTTGAGTATGGTTGGTTACTGCGCTATATGCACTCCACTGGCGCTTCAGCTTTCTTTGTGGTGATTTATCTACATATGTTCCGTGGCTTAATTTACGGTTCCTATCAGAAGCCTCGTGAACTGCTATGGCTATTTGGCATGCTGATCTTCTTAGTGTTGATGGCCGAAGCCTTTATGGGATACTTGCTACCATGGGGACAAATGTCCTACTGGGGAGCGCAAGTTATTATCTCTTTGTTCGGTGCAATCCCCGTTATCGGTGATGATTTAACTCTATGGATACGTGGTGACTACGTTATTTCAGGTGCCACTCTGAACCGTTTCTTTGCACTGCATGTGATTGCTTTACCTATTGTTTTATTGTTGCTAATTGTTCTCCATATATTAGCACTGCATGAAGTCGGCTCTAATAACCCTGACGGTATCGAAACCAAAGTACCAAAAGGGTCGATGGGCGATGATTATAAAACGCAGTTTAAATTTCACGACTACTACACCAAGAAATACGACATCATTGATTCGATTCCATTCCATCCTTACGGGACAGTGAAAGATCTTATTGGTGTAGCCGGTTTCTTAATCCTGTTCTGTTATGTGTTGTTCTTTAACCCAGAGATGGGGGGCTACTTCCTTGAGCCGCCTAACTTTGAAGCGGCAAACCCACTAAAAACGCCAGCACACATCGCACCTGTTTGGTATTTCACGCCTTTCTATGCAATTTTACGTGCTGTTCCTGATAAGTTAATTGGTGTGGCTGCGATGGGTGCATCGATTGTGGTGTTGTTCTTATTGCCATGGCTGGATCGTTGTAAGGTTCGTTCTTACCGTTATCGTAGTAAGTTCCACTTAATCAATATTATTCAGTTCACTATCTGCTTTATTGCGTTAGGTGTTTTAGGTGCGTTACCTGCGACAGCCACTTACACAATGCTTGCACGTATATTTAGCGTTGGTTACTTCATGTTCTTTGTTTTGTTGTTCTTCTACAGCAAAAATGAAGCAACGAAACCATTACCAGAGAGGGTGACATTTAAATGAAAAAGTGGATTGTAATTTTGTTTGCAATGCTGCCATCTCTTGCTTTGGCAGCTGGCGCAAATGTACATTTAGATAAAGCAAATAATGATTTAACAGATCAAGCATCACTGCAGCATGGTGCAAAGCTATTCATGAACTACTGTTTTGGTTGCCACTCAACTCAGTACCAGCGTTATGAGCGTGTAGCGAATGATTTGAATATTCCCTCGGATTTGATGAAAGAGAATTTGATCTTTGATCCGAATGCCAAAATTGGTCAACTGATGGAGAATGCGATTCCAGATAAGTCGGCAGCGAAATGGTTTGGTGCACCACCACCAGATTTAACGCTTGTGGCTCGTGTTCGAGGAACAGATTGGTTGTATACTTACCTTCGCTCATTTTATGCCGATCCTAGCCGGCCCTTTGGCGTAAACAACATCGTATTCCCAAGTGTCGGTATGCCCCATGTGCTTGAAGAGCTACAAGGGATCCCACAACCAGTTTATGGTACTCATCTTGTCAATGGCGAGGAAGTCAAGGCTGTTATTGGTGCCGAGTCTGATGGAACGGGTGAGCTGAGCCAAAGTGAGTATGATCAAGCGGTCCGTGACATTGTTAACTTCCTTGAATATTCAGCAGAACCAGTCAAGCTTGAGCGTCAAACTTTAGGTTGGTGGGTAATGGCATTCCTTGTGCTATTTACTATCGTGGTCGTTCTATTGAAGAAAGAATATTGGCGTGATGTGCATTAATTGTGCTACCATGCGGCGTTAATTTCTAATTTTTAGAATCTTCAATGGAGGCTTGGCCTCCATTGTTTTTATATCTGTAAGTGTGCTGGAGGGCTCCATGGCTGTAGCTGCCAATAAACGTTCTGTGATGACGCTATTTTCGAGTGCATCTGATATGTATAGTCATCAGGTACGTATTGTTCTAGCGGAAAAAGGTGTCAGTGTTGAAGTAGAATTAGTTGATGAAACCAATCTGCCAGCTGACCTTATTGAGCTAAACCCATATAAGACAGTACCAACGTTAGTTGATCGTGAGCTTGCTCTTTATGACTCAAAGATCATCATGGAATACCTAGATGAGCGTTTCCCTCATCCACCGCTGATGCCTGTTTATCCTGTGGCTCGTGGTAATAGCCGTTTGATGATTTACCGTATTGAGAAAAACTGGTACTCACTGGCTGAGAAAGTCGTGAAGGGTAATGCGGAAGAGTCAGAAGCTGCTCGTAATAAATTACGCAATGATCTGCTTACTCTTGGTCCTGTGTTCGCGGAATACGAATATTTCATGAGTGAAGAGTTTAGCCTAATTGACTGTTATTTAGCTCCATTACTATGGCGCTTACCTATTTTGGGTATTGATCTGATTGGTCCTGGCTCTAAAGAGCTTAAAGTATATATGAATCGTGTTTTTGAGCGTGATTCATTCTTGGCTTCTTTAACAGAAGCTGAACGTGAGATGCGTTTAGTTCGTTAAGGTAGTTTGATGGATATCTCTCAAATGACTCCTCGCCGACCTTATATGCTTAGAGCATTTTATGATTGGCTATTAGAAAATGAATTGACTCCTCATGTTGTTGTGGATGCTACTCTTACAGGTGTACGAGTGCCGATGGAGTTTGTGCAAGATGGACAAATTATCCTTAATCTTGCCCCAAGAGCGATAGGTAACCTTGAGCTTGGCAATGAAGCGATTACGTTCAATGCTCGCTTTGGTGGACGTCCTCATTCGGTCATAGTGCCCTTGTACGCAGTGCAAGCTATCTATGCACGTGAAAACGGTGCAGGTACTATGTTCGAACCTGAAGAGGCCTATATCCCTTATCTAGAAGCGGGCATAACAGAGGAATCTGAACAAGAGCCGATGTTAAGCGCTGCTTCTCAAGAAGATGAGGAATTATTAGAGACTCGAGCACAAGAAACCTCTCGGCCGAAGGGAAAACCAAGCTTAAGAGTTATTAAGTAACTCACTTTCACACATTAAGCAGTCATGATCGAAAAAGCAGCGAATATCGCTGCTTTTTTTCTAAAAAACAAAGGATAACCGAGGTTATTCGCTGTATTGAAATGCCTTAATCACCTGTTTTACGCCTGATATGTTTCGGGCAATATCACTGGCTAGATTAGCCTGTTCTGCCGAGACATAGCCAAGTAAAAATACTTCTCTATTTTCTGTGATTACTTTGATTTTGATTGTGTTCAGTTCAGAATTGGCCAACAGCGCTGATTTTACTTTAGTCGTAATCCAACTATCGTTACTGATTTCGCCAATTGATAAAGGCGCTTTTATTCTGACTTGATTATGAATGGTTTTGACCCCTTTTGTCTCACGTGCTTTATTTTCAAACTCATTGAGTAATCCGGAGTTTTCAGCTTGTCCCATCAACACGACAATCCCTTGATAAGAACTGGCCGTAATGCGAGTTTTTCCGTTAAAGGGGGCTTTATTGGCGATACCTGCTACTTCAAATTCGATGTTATTATCATTCCAAATTTCTTGAGTGGTTCGAGGGTCTGTTACTAGGCTCGCTGTTGTTGCCGCGCCAGCAAGGATAACTCCTGCACAACCTGATACAGCAAAGCTCAACAGTAGAATGAGTGAAAGTTTTAATCTATTCATTGTCTATTCTTCATGAGAAGGGAAAAGGACTTGATCAATTAAGTCACATAAGCAGTGTAGGGTGACCATATGAACTTCATGGATTCGAGCCGTCCGCTGCGAGGGGATGCGGATCTCCACATCATTTTCACCTAGAAGACCAGCCATTTCTCCACCGTCTTTGCCTGTGAGAGCGATAATCGTCATATCACGAGTCACAGCCGCTTCCATCGCTTTAATGATGTTTTTGCTGTTACCACTGGTTGAAATAGCCAACAAAACATCACCAGGTTGACCAAATGCACGTACCTGTTTCGAGAATATTTCTTGGTAGTGATAGTCGTTAGCAACTGCGGTTAACGTGGTATTGTCTGCGGTTAATGCAATGGCGGGTAAACTCGGACGTTCAGTTTCAAAACGGTTCAGTAAGCAAGAAGAAAAAAGCTGGGCATTGGCCGAAGAGCCACCATTACCGCAACAGAGAATTTTATGACCGTTAAGTAGCGTTGCCACCATGGCTTGTGCAGCATGCGTGATCGCATGGGGTAGTGCTTCAGCAGCCGCAATTTGAATTTGGATGCTTTCGGTAAAACTGTCTTTAATGCTGTCGAGCATCGTTTATCCTTGAGTTATTGCGTTTTTAATCCACTCAATGTGGTGCACATCTTGGTGGATGGCGATCACATCGAAACGAAAATCGGTGTCATAGGGCGATAGGCCATGTTTCAGTAGCCATAAAGTTGCGGTTTTCATCAACTTTGCCATTTTTGCAGTAGTAACCATTTCTGCGGCATGCCCATGACATTGGTTTTTCCTGTATTTAACCTCTACGAACACTAAGGTGTTTTTATCTCGCATAATGAGGTCGATTTCACCGACTTTGGTATTGAAGTTTTGTTCAATAAAAGCCAAACCACAACCTAATAAATAGTGTTTGGCTGCGGTTTCATACTGTTGACCAATTGCGCGGCGACTAAAGAGCGCCATGCACCGCCCAACTGATCTCTCTCTGTACCACGCATTGCTCATCAATACTTAATGTGCCTGTTTTGCCATCGATACTATACCCCTCGACGACCTTCATTTGTGGCAACTCAATCATTAACTGATAAGCATCCATACCTAATGCTTGTAAGCGTCGCTCGCTATTGGAGTTCTTTGGCCACAATTGGTTCATTTCATTATCCAGCATTGAATTGGGATGAATGAGTAATGGAATATCGCTATAAGTTACACCAGAGAGGTCTTCATACTGTGTGTTACCACTGTTACTACGAGAGTTTGAGAACAGTTTAGGTGGCTTAGTGTCAGGGTTAATTGCGACCTCGATAAAGGGTTTAATTAAAGTCAATTCTGCGCTGTTAGCCACGATATAAACCGAATCGATATCACGACGACTGCGGGGCAGGCTTTGCAAATCAATACCCATCAACGCATCCATTTGCGCGATATTTTGTTGGCTATCTTGTAGACCAAATACTGAGTTAATGTTGCGTTGCAATTGACGCTTATCACCAAATAGGTTCACCGATACTTTATTCTTGCTGTATTTTTGCCATTCTGCGTTAAACGCTTCTACTACACGCTGGCCGTAATTACCTTGAGGAGCGAGTATTAAAGGGTATTGATAGCCTTGGCTAAACAGATACTTAGCGGCTTGTTCAACCTCTTGCTCTGGCGAAAGTGCAAGATAGCAAGTGTTAGGATGATCTTCAATTTGGTCTGGAATATTCAACGCCAGCGTAGGGATAGAAGCTAAGCGTGCTTGTTGAAGCTTATGTAGATTCTCGATGTTCTCTTTGATGAGTGGCCCAACAATGAAATCAATGTTTTTTTCAATCAATTGCTTGTCTATGAGCGCGGCGTCTTCGGCATTGGTATCAATCACAGTCAAGGTAGCATTGAGGTCACGGTTACGGTCATTCATCATCGCCATGATAAAGCCATCACGGATCAGTTGAGCTTGCGTGGCAAACTTTCCTGAAAGAGGAAGTAACAACGCGGTGTTAGTGGGCTTGATGATCTCCAGCGCTAGAATATCTTGTATCGCTTTAGGCGTATAACGAGCCGCTGGGTGATTGCTGTTTTCCGCAAGCCATTTTTCGAGCGTATTCTTCAACTGCGGAATATTGCTATTGAGCGTTTTCATATATACAGCCAGTTGTAGCCAGCCATCGAGCACGTTTTCGTTAGGCTCTGGATTTAATTGGGTAATTTCACGTTCGCTATAGTGATTGAAATTGAGCCAAATTTGATCGGCAATCGCTTCTTGCTCGGCATCATCAACGTAAGTGCTTAATGCAATAAGCTCCCTACTTGAATCAAAAGGGCGGCTGAGCGCGGTAAAAATATCGGCGCGCATTTGATGGTATTGAGCCCATGTTTCAGGGCTTAGCTTCCACCAAGCCTGAAAATTAAGCTGAGAGAGCGCTTGTGAAAACTGTTCCGCATTACTCAACAACTGCGCCTTAGCCATTTGCCATTCAGCTTGTTGCGCTTCAGAGAGCGACTGTTTGGCTAAGCGCATAATCAACAGTTGCGCTTGTTCGCTGTTGTTTTCGTTAATGGCGGCTTTAAGAGCCATGATCAACCAATCATTTTGCAGTGAACCTTGGCTACTATCTGCTTGCATCAAGTAAGTTTGCGCTGACTTGGTGGGATCTTGCGTAATATCGACTGAGGTGGGCGTCGACGGTGAAGACGAACACGCCGCCAAAGCCATTGCTAATGCAACGGGCGTGAATAAGCGTGGTACACTGAGTCTCGGATGGTTCTTCATAGCCATGAGTTCTTTCGTTATTCCGTGTAAAATTGTCTCTATATTAATCGTTGAAGTGATGGTAAACAAATGACAGATAGCAAAACCTTGCCAGCAGAGATCCCAACTCTCTACATTGTTCCTACGCCAATTGGCAATTTGGGTGATATTACCCAGCGAGCCATTGAAGTACTCTCAAGTGTTGATGTTATCGCTGCGGAAGATACACGCCATACTGGCAGACTTCTCGCTCACTTCAATATCCAGACTAAAACCTTTGCCTTGCATGATCACAACGAACAGCAAAAAGCACAAGTGTTAGTCGATAAATTATTATCAGGGCAATCTATTGCGTTGGTTTCTGATGCAGGAACGCCACTGATCAGTGATCCAGGGTACCATCTTGTCAATCAATGTCGTCAAGCTGGTGTGAGAGTTGTGCCACTTCCGGGCGCCTGTGCTGTGATTACTGCGCTCAGTGCATCAGGCTTGCCTTCTGATCGTTTCAGTTTTGAAGGTTTTTTGCCGCCGAAAAGCAAAGGGCGTAAAGATAAATTCCTAGAGATCGCTAAGGCTGAACGCACCTGTATTTTTTATGAGTCACCACACCGAATTAGCGAATCACTGCAAGATATGTTAGCTATCTTAGGGCCAGATCGTAACGTGGTGCTAGCCCGCGAGCTCACCAAAACCTTCGAGACGATTCAAGGTTTGCCGTTAGGCGAACTGATTAATTGGATTAATGAAGATGAGAACCGCAAGCGTGGTGAAATGGTGTTACTGATCCATGGTTACAGAGAAAGCGTGGACGATAGCTTGCCGGACGAAGCGTTGCGCAGTTTAGCGATTTTGACAAAAGAGCTGCCTCTGAAAAAAGCGGCCGCATTGGCGGCTGAAATTTATAACCTTAAGAAAAATGCCCTTTATAAGTGGGGGCTTGAAAACCTATCTGCTTAATTAGCCAGCGGCATCTTGATGTTTTAAATCGATGGATAATTAAACGCTTAAGCGTGAATTAAACACAGAAGTTGTTTGAGCCTAGACAGTACCTATCTTTCTCTATACAATCCGCCCTCGGAGTTGACTGGGTAGTCGCTGCTTCATTGATGTCCTTTAGCCTTGTGCTGGGGAGACTGATGGAGGGGAGGAAAGTCCGGGCTCCATAGAGCAGGGTGCCAGGTAACGCCTGGGGGGCGAAAGCCTACGACAAGTGCAGCAGAGAGAAGACCGCCGATGGCCCAATTTCTTCGGAATGGGCACAGGTAAGGGTGAAAGGGTGCGGTAAGAGCGCACCGTGCGTCTGGCAACAGTTCGTAGCAAGGTAAACTCCACCCGGAGCAAGACCAAATAGGCTTCCACATTGCGTTGCTCGCGTAAGGAAGCGGGTAGGTTGCTTGAGCCAGTGAGTGATTGCTGGCCTAGACGAATGGCTACTGCCGCGCAAGCGGAACAGAACCCGGCTTATACGTCAACTCCACCTATTGCAGACCCATCATAACTCTTGCGGTTATGATGGGTTTTTTGCTTTTTATTGACGAAAATTATTTCGTAAGCACTAAACTTAGCGCAATATCACGTGATGCCAACGTCAAGTGGTAGCGATGCGGCGTTAAATCAGTAAACTGAATACTTGCGCCGTAGCCGATTGCTATATTTCAGCTTTAGCCCGATGAGAAAACGATGACTGAACCTTTTCAACACATTTCTGTACTACTGAATGAATCCATTGATGGCCTTGCTATCAAACCAGACGGTATTTATATCGACGGCACGTTTGGCCGTGGTGGTCATAGTCGTACAATTCTCTCTAAGTTGGGTGACAATGGTCGTCTGTACAGCATAGATCGCGATCCACAAGCGATTGCTGAAGCTGGAAAAATTAACGACCCGCGTTTTACTATCATCCATGGCCCATTTTCTGGCATGGCACAATACGCTGAGCGCTACGATCTGGTCGGGAAAGTGGATGGAGTACTACTTGATTTAGGCGTTTCCTCGCCGCAGTTGGACGATGCCGAGCGCGGTTTTAGCTTCATGAAAGATGGCCCGCTTGATATGCGTATGGACCCGACGTCAGGGATCCCTGTCTCGCAGTGGCTTGCGCAAGCCGATTTGGACGACATTACTTGGGTGATTCGTGAATTTGGTGAAGACAAGCACGCGCGCCGTATTGCCAAAGCGATTGTCGCTTACCGTGAAGACGATGAAAAAGAGCCTCTGACGCGTACCAGTCAATTGGCTAAACTGATTTCAGAAGCCGCGCCGAAAAGCTTTAAAGAGAAAAAACACCCGGCTACGCGCTCATTTCAAGCATTTCGTATCTATATCAATAGTGAATTAGAAGAGATCGACACTGCATTAAAAGGCGCAGCTAAGATCTTAGCCCCACAAGGGCGCTTATCGGTGATCAGTTTCCATTCGCTTGAAGATCGCATGGTCAAACGCTTTATTCGTAAAGAGAGTAAAGGCCCAGAGGTTCCACATGGTTTGCCGTTAACAGAAATACAAATTCAGGCATTGGGCTCAGCCAACTTAAAACCAGTTGGGAAAGCGATTATGCCAACTAAAGAAGAAGTGGAACTCAATCCCCGCTCACGCAGCTCAGTATTACGAGTTGCTGAAAAACTGTAGTCCATGTCTAAGTCGCCGCCTAACTTAACCAAACTGATTGCACTTGACCTGTTTACGGTGGGTCGAGTGCCGCTTATTTTGTTAATGTTAATTTTTGCCAGTGCGATGGGAGTGGTGTTTATTACCCACCATTCTAGGCAGGCGATTTCAGAAAAAGATCAAACCTTAGTTGAGCGCGAGCGGCTCGATAATGAATGGCGTAACCTCATTCTTGAGGAAACGGCCCTCGCAGAACATAGCCGCGTGCAGAATCTTGCCAAACAAGAGCTGGAAATGAAGCGACCTGATTCTGATAAAGAAGTGGTGATTACGCTCAAATGAAAAAAAACAAAGCCCAAGCCCAAGCGGCACCTCGTCAAGAAAAAGCGACATCTCCTATTTTGATCCGTTGGCGATTCTATCTCATCCTCTTTTTTGTATTCGTTGCTTTTGCTTTATTGGTTGGGCGCGTTGCCTTCATCCAAATTATCGAACCGGATAATTTGATCCGCGAAGGGGATATGCGCTCTATCCGAGCCAAAACCTTGCCATCGGCACGCGGAATCATTTCGGATCGTAATGGTGAACCTCTCGCAGTCAGTGTTCCTGTCGATGCAGTATGGGCTGATCCTGTGGCTATTTTTAAAGCCGGCGGCTTAGTTGAACGTGAACGTTGGTACGCACTGGCTGATGTGTTAGGCATTAAGCGCAGTGAGCTGCTGAAAAAAATTGAAGAGAACCAAACCCGCCGTTTTATCTATTTGCAGCGTCAAGTGAGCCCTGCAATGGCCAATTATATTCGCGAACTTAAATTAGCGGGTGTGGGGCTCAAGGCCGAATCTCGCCGTTACTATCCAGCTGGTGAGGCGAGTGCGCACTTAATTGGTGTGACGGGCATCGATGGCCACGGTTTAGAAGGGGTTGAGCGCAGCTATGATAAATGGCTGACGGGGGAAGCTGGCAAACAGGTGATCCGCAAAGATCGGTATGGCCGAGTGGTGGAAAATATCTCGCTTGAAGAGCGTGAAGAGGGCAAGCCACTGGCGTTGACCATTGACCAACGTTTGCAAGCGATCGCCTTTCGTGCGGTCAAGCAAGCTGTGGCGGACTATCGTGCTACTTCGGCATCGGCCATTTTGCTCGACGTGAAAACGGGTGCAGTATTAGCGATGGTTAACGCCCCTTCATACAACCCCAATAACCGTTCCGATTGGCAAAGTTTTAAAATGCGTAACCGCGTGATCACCGACGCCTTTGAACCGGGCTCAACTGTTAAACCTTTTGTAGTATTGGCCGCGCTTGAAAATGACGTCGCGAATGACAAAACGGTGATTGATACAGGGAATGGCATCATGCAAATCGGCGGCAGTCGAGTGCGTGATACCTCAAAAGTCGGCAAAGCCGATTTAACCTTAATTCTGAAAAAATCGAGTAACATCGGAGTGGCTAAGCTGGCGCTTGAAATGCCTCTCGAAGCCCTATTAGGTATGTATACCTCTGTAGGGCTTGGTGAAATGTCCGGTTTAAACCTCGTCGGTGAGACTTTGGGTATTTTCCCGAATCGCCGCCGTTGGTCACCGTTTGAAATTGCCACCTTGGCATTTGGCTATGGTTTGTCAATTACCCCCATTCAGTTGGCTCATGCTTATGCCACTTTAGGCAATTTAGGTCAGTACCAACCAATCCATATTATTGACAGCAACCAGCAAGATTTATCACGCCAAGTGGTTGATAAAACTAATGCTAAGAAAGTGTTGGAAATGTTAGAAACCGTTACCCAACCCGGTGGCACAGCAACTCAAGCCGCGGTTCCGGGCTATCGTATTGCGGCCAAGTCAGGCACTTCGCGCAAAGCGATTGCCGGCGGTTATGGTGATGAATATTTTGCTTACACGGCAGGAGTGGCTCCAGTGAGCGACCCTCGAGTCTCGTTAGTGGTGATGGTGAATGAACCTCAAGGTGACTTATATTATGGCGGCTCCGTTGCCGGCCCTGTCTTTGCCGAAATAATGAAAGGAGCGTTGCAGATCCTCAATGTCGCTCCTGATGAAAATCGATTCCAAAAATAATTAAGAGAGAAGCACAATGACGCCGAGTATGTGTTTACAAGATCTCATCGCCCCTTGGCTTGACCTCGATGGCCATTCTATTTCAACGTTGTCGGTGACTCGTTTAGTGCTCGATAGCCGTAAAATATCACCCAATGATACCTTTATTGCAGTGGTCGGCCATGCCATCGACGGAAGGCAGTTTATTGATAGCGCCACTCAAGCTGGGGCGAATCTGGTATTGGCTCAAGCGTGTGAGCAGTATCTGCATGGTAGTATGGCTACCGTCAATGGCGTGTTAGTGATTTACCTTGCTGATCTAAACCAACATCTATCTCAACTGGCATCGCGGCTTTACCGCTCGAAGACCAGTACGTTGATTGGGGTTACGGGAACCAACGGTAAAACCACCATTACTCAATTAATCGCGCAGTGGATTGACTTGTTAGGCGAGAAAGCGGCGGTGCTGGGTACGACGGGGAATGGTTTTCTCAACCATTTACAGCCTGCCGCCAATACCACAGGTAATGCCATTGAGGTCCAAGAAACACTCTATCAATTAGCGCAGCAGGGCGCTCGCTATACTGCGCTGGAAGTCTCTTCGCACGGATTAGTTCAAGGGCGAGTTCAAGCACTGAAGTTCGCTGTGGGCGTGTTTTCTAACTTAAGCCGCGATCATCTCGATTATCATGGCACCATGGAAGAGTACGCCAAAGCAAAGCTCTCCTTATTTACCGCTCATCACTGCCAACACGCTGTCATTAATGCCGACGATGCGGTGGGTGCGAGTTGGTTAGCACAGCTGAAAGCACCGATTGCCGTCTCTTTAAAGCAGCAACCGCAATGCGCTAAAGCGCTGTGGGCGAGCTCGGTCTCTTACAGTGATAATGGTATTTCATTAACCTTCGACGGCTACTATGGTCAAGGTGAATTGAGCGTGCCGTTGATTGGCGAATTTAACGCCAGCAATCTTCTACTCGCGTTTGCCACTATGCTGACTTTAGGTTTTGATAAACAAGCCTTGATGACAACGGCTTCTCAGCTGCAGCCAGTCTTAGGGCGAATGGAGCTCTTTCAAGCGCCAAATCGTGCGAAGATCGTCGTCGATTATGCACACACGCCTGATGCTTTGGAAAAAGCACTATTAGCACTTCGCGTTCATTGCCAAGGTCAGCTATGGGCGATTTTTGGTTGTGGTGGCGACCGTGATAAAGGCAAACGCCCGATGATGGCCGAAATTGCAGAGCGCTGCGCCGATAAGGTCATTTTGACCGACGATAACCCTCGTAGCGAAAAACCGGCAGACATTGTGCAAGATATGGTGGCAGGGCTTGAGTTTGCAAGTCATGCACACGTTGAACACAATCGTTACGCTGCCGTGCAATACGCCCTGCAACATGCTGATCAGCAAGACATCATTTTATTGGCAGGCAAAGGGCATGAAGATTATCAAGTGATGGCCCATCAAACTATTCACTATTCGGATCGCGAAACGGCGCAAACTTTACTGGAGATAAGTGCATGATAGAAGTCTCTTTACAGCAATTGACGCACGTTTTGCAGGCACAATTGGTTGGTTGTGATGTCACCGTGTCCGAGGTCTCGACCGACACGCGTCAAATCAAACCCGGTGCGCTCTTTATTGCCTTGGTCGGGGATAAATTTGATGCTCATGAGTTTGCTGCACAAGCGGTTGCGTCTGGTGCAAAGGCGTTATTGGTTCAGCGCCCTTTGGCGGTTTCGGTTCCTCAACTGGTGGTTACCGACACCAAACTGGCGTTAGGCCAGCTTGGCGCTTGGGTTCACCAACAGTGTCAAACACCGACCGCTGCGATTACAGGCAGTTGCGGCAAAACCACAGTCAAAGAGATGGTGGCAAATATTTTATCAGCCAAAGGCCGCGTGCTCTTTACTGCTGGCAATTTTAATAATGATATCGGCGTGCCGCTCACTCTGCTTCGCTCTGGTCTTAGTGATGCGTATGCGGTGATTGAGTTAGGGGCGAACCATATTGGTGAAATTGCTTATACCACCTCTTTAGTGAAGCCGGATGTTGCATTGGTGAACAATGTTGCCGCGGCGCATCTGGAAGGTTTTGGCTCAATTGAGGGCGTAAAACAGGCGAAAGGTGAAATTTATCAAGGCCTTGCTTCAGGTGCGACAGCCATTATTAATTTAGAAAGCCACGGTGGTGAGCGGTGGAGCGCTATTTTAGCGGACAAAACCGTAAAAACCTTTTCCAGCCGTCAAATTGCAGATTTTTACGCCCGTGGTATTAGGCTTAATGAACAAGGTGAAGCCCAGTTTGAAATGATCACACCCGTCGGTCATATTGACATTGGGCTCAATATTGTGGGTGAACATAACGTTTCCAATGCGTTGGCGGCGGCAGCATTAGCCATTGAGCTGGGTGCAAATCTTGAAGAGGTGCAGTACGGACTTGCGAATCTAGCTCAGGTGAAAGGGCGTGTTGATGTCACCCAATTGAGCACGACTGTGAAACTGATTGATGACAGTTACAATGCCAGTGTTCCAGCGATGAAAGCGGCGGTTGATCTACTTAACACTTTCTCTGCAAGGCGTTGGTTAATTTTAGGTAATATGGCTGAGTTGGGCGATGAAAGCCTTGCACTTCATCGTCAAGTCGGTGAACATGCTGCACCATTCCAGTTTGACTATGTCCTTACTTACGGTCGCGATGCAAAAGTGATCAGTGACCTATGCCATGGCCTCCATTTTGAAAGCCATGCGGACATGATTGCTTATATCGAGCAGCAATTATCACAATTCGATCAAGAGTCTCATACCTTACTTGTCAAAGGTGCAAACAGTGCGGGTATGAGTAAAATTGTGGCTGCTCTCAAGGAGAAATACTCATGATTATTTGGCTCGCGGATCTACTCCAGCCATACTTCTCTTTTTTTCGTCTGTTCGAATATCTCTCATTTCGGGCCATCGTCAGTATTTTAACCGCACTTGCTCTGTCGTTATGGATGGGGCCGCGCTTGATTAAACGTTTGCAACTACTGCAAATTGGTCAAGTAGTGCGGAACGACGGTCCAGAATCACATTTTAGTAAGCGCGGTACGCCAACCATGGGCGGAGTGATGATCCTCGCCTCTATCATTATTACCGTACTGCTGTGGACTGATCTCTCAAACCCTTACGTGTGGGCTGTACTCGCGGTGCTGCTTGGTTATGGCGTCGTCGGTTTTGTGGATGATTATCGCAAAGTGGTGCGTAAAAACAGTGATGGATTGATCGCACGCTGGAAATACTTTTGGCAGTCGGCCATTGCGTTGATAGTGGCGTTTGCTCTCTATGCACATGGCAACGATACCGCAGCTACTCAGCTTGTGGTGCCTTTCTTTAAAGATGTGATGCCGCAACTGGGCTTGCTCTACATTGTGCTGACCTATTTTGTCATCGTCGGAACCAGTAACGCGGTGAACTTAACCGATGGTCTGGACGGTTTAGCCATCATGCCGACTGTTTTGGTTGCTGCCGGTTTTGCTGTGATTGCATGGGCAACTGGGAACGTCAATTTCGCCAGTTATCTGCATATTCCTTATGTTCCTTATGCCTCAGAGTTGGTGGTGGTGTGTACTGCAATTGTGGGGGCCGGTTTAGGTTTTCTGTGGTTCAACACTTATCCTGCGCAAGTCTTTATGGGCGATGTGGGTTCACTCGCTCTAGGCGGTGCACTCGGTACAATTGCGGTGTTGGTTCGTCAAGAGTTTGTGTTAGTGATCATGGGCGGCGTGTTTGTGATGGAAACCTTGTCGGTGATTTTACAAGTCGGTTCCTACAAATTGCGTGGTCAACGCATTTTCCGGATGGCCCCTATCCATCACCACTATGAATTGAAAGGTTGGCCAGAACCACGCGTGATCGTCCGTTTTTGGATTATCTCAATTGTGTTGGTGTTAGTGGGTTTGGCTACACTAAAAGTGCGCTAGTGATAGAGCAAAACGGTGTTGAATGGAATGAAGATGGATCGTTGGCAAACTGTTAATAATGTGGTGGTCGTGGGGCTAGGTATGACGGGCCTCTCGGTGGTTAACTACCTTTTGAGCTTAGATCGCTCGCTCACGATTAAGGTGATCGACACGCGGGAAAACCCGCCAGGTCGAGAGCATTTAAACTCGCAAGTTGAGCTACATTGTGGCGGCTGGAACCAAGCTTGGTTATTTGACGCTGACCTGATTGTTACTAATCCGGGTATTGCTTTAGCTACGCCAGAGATTCAACAGGCGTTAGCACAACATATTCCCGTGGTGGGCGATATTGAGCTCTTTGCTTGGCAGGTGGATAAGCCTGTTATCGCTATCACAGGAGCCAACGGCAAGAGCACAGTGACGGATTTAACCGGAGTACTTGCTAAAGCTGCTGGGCTTAAGGTTGCCGTTGGCGGCAATATTGGTGTGCCTGCTTTAGATCTACTTCAGCAAGAGGCCGATCTTTATGTGCTGGAGCTCTCAAGCTTCCAGCTGGAAACGACCTCAAGTTTAAAACTCGTCTCTGCTGCCTTTCTCAATCTGACTGAAGATCATATGGATCGCTACGATGGTATGGAATCGTATCGCCAAGCTAAATTGCGCATTTTTAAGTATGCGCAAGCGGCGGTCGTGAACGCCGATGATAGCCAGACGGAACCTCCCTCATTTTCAGGTCATATCGCACGTTTTTCCGTTGAACATGACGCGGACTATTGCACGCAAATGATTGATGGCAAATCGTTCTTAGTGGCGAAAGGCACGCCATTGTTGGCAAGCGAGGAACTCAGCTTAGTGGGACGACACAATAGTGCTAACGTGCTCACTGTGCTCGCACTGCTCGATTTAGCGGGTGTTGATTACTCATCTGCGCTTGATGCATTGAAATCTTACCGCGGGCTGACACATCGTTGTCAGGTTGTTGCTGATAATCACGGCGTAAAATGGGTCAATGACTCGAAAGCGACCAATGTCGCAAGCACTCAAGCGGCGTTGTCGGGGTTAAATTGCCAAGGGACTTTGTATCTGCTTGTGGGGGGCGTTGGCAAGGGCGCTGATTTCTCGCCATTAGCACCGATACTAAAAACATTGAACGTAAAACTGTGCTGTTTTGGCGTTGACGGTGGGCAATTCATGCCACTGCATCCATCGGCTCAGTTCTATTCATCGATGGAAGAGATTATCGTATCGATCAAACCGCAGCTGCGTCGTGGTGATATGGTGATGCTTTCGCCTGCTTGTGCCAGTTTTGATCAGTTTAAAAACTTTATGGCCAGAGGTGACGCCTTTGCCGAGCTTGCGCAGCGTTACGCTTAATCAACAGGAAATTGCATTTTGTCCTTTTCAAGCCTCATCAAAATGACTCGTCAATGGTTTCAGAACCAAGCGCCTGAAGCCTTGTTTGATCGTCAATTGGTATGGATTGCTTTAGGTTTGATGCTGACTGGGCTTGTGATGGTGACATCGGCTTCGTTTCCTATCAGTTCGCGTTTAACGGATCAACCGTTTCACTTTATGTTTCGTCACGCCATTTTCTTGATGCTGGCCATCGTGACATCGAGTGTGGTGTTGCAAGTGCCAATGAAACGTTGGATGCAATACAGCTCGGTGCTACTTGGCGTCTCTTTTATGCTGCTGATTGTGGTTTTGCTCGCGGGCAAATCGGTCAATGGTGCCTCGCGTTGGATCCCTTTGGGGTTATTTAACCTGCAACCTGCTGAGGTCGCGAAACTGTCACTGTTTATTTTCATGGCTGGTTACTTAGTTCGTAAACAAGATGAAGTGAGGCAAACCTTTTTTGGTGGTTTCATGAAACCGATTATGGTGTTTGGAACCTTGGCTATCTTGCTACTTGGTCAGCCAGATTTGGGAACCGTGGTTGTGATGCTGGTGACTCTGTTTGGTATGCTGTTTATTGCTGGGGCCAAACTGTCACAATTTATTGCGCTCATGGTGGCTGGAATTGTTGCGGTAATCGCACTGATTGCGGCAGAGCCTTACCGTATTCGCCGTGTAACTTCATTTCTTGACCCGTGGGAAGACCCGTTTGGCAGCGGTTATCAATTGACTCAATCTTTGATGGCCTTTGGTCGTGGAGAATGGTTTGGTCAAGGGCTTGGTAACTCGATTCAAAAGCTAGAGTACTTACCTGAAGCGCACACTGATTTCGTATTTGCAGTGCTGGCTGAAGAGCTCGGTTTTGTTGGCGTTGTACTGGTTCTACTGCTGATTTTTAGTCTGGTGCTTAAAGCGGTGTTTATCGGTAAAAAAGCCTTTGAGCATGATCAGCAATTTGGTGGCTATTTGGCCTTTGGTATTGGAATTTGGTTTGCATTCCAAACGCTCGTCAATGTGGGTGCTGCAGCGGGTATGGTGCCGACTAAGGGCCTAACGCTGCCCTTGATCAGTTACGGCGGTTCAAGCTTAATTATTATGTCGGTTGCGGTGTCGATCTTATTGAGAATTGATCATGAATGTCGACTCAAAGATCGCAATCGAGTGTCTATAGAAAAAGAATCCAATGATAAACAATAAACGTTTAATGGTTATGGCTGGTGGCACGGGGGGACATGTTTTTCCCGGTCTCGCTGTGGCTAAACAGCTCCAACAGCAAGGTTGGCAGATCCGCTGGCTAGGGACTGCGGATCGGATGGAAGCAGAATTAGTGCCTAAACATGGTATTGAGATCGACTTTATTCAGGTCAAAGGTTTACGTGGCCAAGGCATAGGGCGTTTGCTGAAAGCGCCTTTTCAAATTGTGAACGCGATTTTTCAAGCGCGTCGTTATTTGAAGCAGTGGCAACCTGATGCGGTGCTCGGCATGGGCGGATACGTCAGTGGCCCCGGTGGCGTGGCAGCGTGGTCTATGGGAATTCCCGTTGTGCTTCACGAGCAAAATGCCGTAGCAGGGTTAACCAACCGTTGGCTTTCGAAAATTGCCAAACGCGTATTTCAAGCCTTCCCCGGTGCCTTTACTGAGGCGCAAGTCGTAGGTAACCCTGTACGTCAAGATGTCGCTACATTACCCGCACCGCAAGTACGCTTTGCTGAGCGAAATGAACCGATCCGCATTCTCGTGATGGGCGGCAGCCAAGGTGCGCAGATTCTCAACCGAACTTTGCCTGACGTACTAGTTATGCTTGGCGATAATTACCAAGTTTGCCATCAAGCAGGCAAGAATAATCAGCAGTCGGTTGAGCAAGCTTATCGCGCGCTTCAGATCAAAAATGCACACGTTACCGAGTTCATTGAGGATGTGGCTGGCGCTTATGCATGGGCTGATTTACTGGTGTGCCGTTCGGGAGCATTAACGGTTTCCGAAGTGGCAGCGGCCGGTGTTGGCGCTATATTTATCCCTTTTATGCATAAAGACCGACAGCAAGCGCTTAACGCGGATCACTTAGTCGCTTGTGGTGCGGCCAAAATGATTGAACAGCCGCAGCTCACAGTAGAAAAACTAGCGCAAGAGATTGCTTCCCTTGAGCGTCATGATCTGCTGTTGATGGCGCAACAAGCGCGTGCAGCCGCACAACTGGATGCTGATAAAGTCGTTGCCGACGCTATCATCGCACTTACCCAATAACGAGAAATTTTTCATGACCATTAAACATACTCAAGATTTAGCTCAAATCCGTGCCATGGTGCCAGAGATGCGCCGCGTCAAGTGTATTCACTTTGTCGGTATTGGTGGGGCGGGAATGAGCGGAATTGCAGAAGTATTGCTCAATGAAGGCTACCAAATTACCGGCTCTGATCTCGCTTCCAACCCTGTGACTGAAAGATTGGCAAGTAAAGGGGCTATCATTTATATCGGTCATCAAGCCACTAATATTGAACTCGCCAGCGTGGTGGTAGTCTCTACTGCAATCGATGAGCTAAATCCTGAACTGAAAGCGGCGCGTGAGCGACGCATTCCTATTGTTCGTCGTGCAGAAATGTTGGCGGAATTAATGCGTTTTCGTCATGGCATTGCGGTGGCTGGTACGCATGGTAAAACAACGACTACGGCATTGGTTACGCAAATTTATTCTGAGGCTGGTTTAGATCCCACGTTTGTTAATGGCGGGTTAGTCAAAAGCGCTGGCACCAATGCGCGTTTGGGTTCAAGTCGGATTTTGATTGCTGAAGCTGACGAAAGTGATGCTTCATTCCTTCATCTTCAGCCTATGGTTAGTATCGTGACCAACATCGAAGCTGATCACATGGATACGTATGGCGGTGATTTTGAAACGCTCAAACAGACCTTCATCGATTTCCTACACAACCTGCCATTTTATGGTCAGGCGATATTATGTATTGATGATCCTGTTGTGCGTGAAATCATTCCACGTATCAGCCGTCAAGTGATCACCTACGGTTTTGCCGATGATGCAGATGTCAGGATTGAGAATTACCATCAGCAGGGGCAACAAGGCCAGTTTACGGTCGTCAGACAGGGACGAGCCAATCTGGATATCACGCTTAATATTCCAGGTCGTCATAATGCGCTTAATGCCTCCGCGGCTATTGCAGTGGCAACGGAAGACGACATCAGCGATGAAGCGATTTTAAAAGCGATGGCTAGCACCCAAGGTACGGGACGTCGTTTTGATCATCTGGGCGAGTTTGATACAGGCAATGGGGTTGCGATGCTCGTTGATGATTATGGTCATCATCCGACCGAGGTGGGCGTGACTATTAAGGCGGCGCGTAGTGGTTGGCAAGAAAAACGGCTAGTGATGATTTTCCAACCTCATCGCTACAGTCGAACTCGCGATCTGTATGATGATTTTGCCAATGTACTGGAGCAAGTCGATGTGCTGATCATGCTCGATGTCTATGCCGCAGGAGAAAAGCCGATTGCGGGAGCCGATGGTCGATCGTTGTGCCGAACGATACGCAGTCGCGGTAAAATTGATCCTATTTTTGTTCCCGACAGCACCATACTGCCTTCGATTCTGGCTAATGTATTACAAGATGGTGACCTCGTGCTGACGCAAGGTGCTGGGGATATCGGCAAGGTAGCGAAACATTTAGCGGGGCTCGAACTGAATATCAGTAAAATGCAACAGGTTTAATTTAAATGGCTTATTTGTGTATCAATATTGAATAACATGGTATCCAGTCCAGATTTATTACTTTCAATGTTTGATACTTTCAGCGACCTCAGTATAATCCGGAGGTTAAAGTCAGTGCTTTTACCTCTATTGTGAACCAAATAGGGCATGCGATTGCGATTTAGAAACAGGAACATCAGGCTTTGTTAATGAATGTGTTCGATGAAAGCCGAGCTGTGTCCCGTTCGCCACTCATAAAAGATCACGCCGCTGGCGCTATTTTTTTATTTGTGGTGTTGTTGCTGATAAGTTCACTCATTTATTCAACACTCAGTTGGATGTGGGACGAACAGAGGCTACCGCTTTCAAAAATTGTTCTACAAGGTGACTTGCAGTACGTATCTTCGCTAGATGTGCAGCGCGCTTTTGCTCAGTTGGATCATATCGGTACTTTCATGTCGCAAGATATTAACGTACTTCAATCGAGTGTACAGGTCATCCCGTGGGTGGCCCATGCATCGATTCGTAAACAATGGCCTGACACAATAAAAGTGTTTCTGACAGAGTATAGAGCGGTAGCGATTTGGAATGGCAACGCTTTGTTAGACGGATATGGCACGGTATTTAATGGTGATATTGGTCAATTGAACGGCGATAGAGTCAAACTTTATGGCCCGCAAGGAACCAGTCACGAAGTACTGGATGTTTGGAATAAAACGAACCCTAAGTTTCAATCATTAAACTTAAATATATCGTCACTGTTACTCAACGATCGTCGAGCGTGGCAAATAATTTTAGATAATGGCATCCGCTTAGAGTTAGGTAAAGAATCACTAGATGAGCGAGTTGCACGTTTTATTTCGCTGTATAAGAATTTAGGTAATAAAGCTGAACAAGTTAGCTATATCGATCTTAGATATGATACAGGAGCCGCAGTAGGTTGGTTCCCTGAACAAGAAGCACAAGAGAGTAAAAATGACTAAGACCGCTGATGACAACATTATTGTTGGTCTTGATATAGGCACAGCCACCGTGTCAGCTTTAGTCGGTGAAATACTGCCTGACGGTCAAATTAATATTATTGGCGCTGGTACGAGCCCATCCCGTGGGATGGATAAAGGGGGAGTTAACGATCTTGAATCGGTCGTTAAGTCTGTCCAAAGAGCGGTTGACCAAGCAGAATTAATGGCGGAATGCCAAATTAGTAATGTGTTTCTCTCTCTATCTGGGCGACATATTGCGAGCCGTATTGAAAAAGGCATGGGAACTATTTCGGATGAAGAAGTTTCTCAAGAGGATATGGATCGAGCGATTCATACCGCCAAATCAATAAAAATTGGGGAAGAGCAAAGAATATTGCACGTCATTCCTCAAGAATTTACGATTGATTACCAAGAGGGAATTAAAAACCCGCTTGGTTTATCAGGTGTGCGCATGGAAGTGAGCGTGCATCTTATTTCTTGTCATAATGATATGGCGAGAAATATTATCAAAGCGGTAGAACGCTGTGGTTTAAAAGTTGAACAACTGGTTTACTCTGGTTTAGCGGCAAGTAATGCAGTTATTACGGAAGATGAGCGAGAGTTAGGTGTGTGCGTGATTGATATAGGCGCAGGCACTATGGATGTTGCTATCTGGACCGGTGGTGCGTTACGACATACTGAAGTGTTTTCTTATGCAGGAAACGCAGTAACCAGTGATATTGCTTTTGCGTTTGGCACACCAGTCAGTGATGCTGAAGAGATTAAAGTAAAATATGGCTGTGCGCTGAGTGAATTGGTAAGCAAGGATGATACCGTTAACGTCCCAAGTGTAGGAGGAAGACCTTCGCGAAGTTTGCAAAGACAAACCTTGTCGGAAGTGATTGAACCTCGCTACACTGAATTAATGGGATTAGTTAACCAAACTATAGATACTGTCCAAGACAAATTGCGCAAAAATGGTATTAAACACCATTTAGCGGCTGGTGTTGTTTTAACTGGCGGCGCTGCGCAAATTGAAGGTTTGGTTGAGTGTGCGGAACGCGTTTTCCGCAATCAAGTTCGCGTAGGCAAGCCTCTAGAGGTGAGTGGCCTTACAGATTACGTAAAAGAGCCGTATCATTCTACGGCGGTTGGTTTACTTCATTATGCGAAAGAGAGCCAAATTAATGACGACACGGAATACAGCGAACCGAAACGCCAATCCATGTCGAGCTTAATTGGTCGTTTGCGTAACTGGATACAAAAAGAGTTTTAACCTGAGTTGCAGGGAAAACGGAGATAACACATGTTTGAACCGATGATGGAAATGTCTGACGATGCTGTAATTAAAGTCGTTGGAGTTGGTGGTGGTGGCGGTAACGCTGTTGAACACATGGTGCGTGAGTCCATCGAAGGCGTGGAATTCATCAGTGTCAATACCGATGCGCAAGCACTTCGTAAAACAAGCGTAAGTAGCGTCATTCAAATTGGTGGTGATATCACTAAAGGTTTGGGTGCTGGTGCAAACCCGCAAGTTGGACGTGATGCAGCTCTAGAAGACAGAGAAAGAATTAAAGAAGTTCTGATGGGTGCCGATATGGTGTTTATCGCAGCTGGTATGGGCGGTGGTACAGGTACAGGTGCTGCTCCTGTTATTGCAGAAGTTGCCAAAGAACTGGGTATCTTAACCGTAGCGGTTGTCACTAAACCTTTCAGTTTTGAAGGAAAAAAGCGTTTGGCATTTGCTGAGCAAGGTATTGAAGAGTTGTCAAAACACGTTGACTCTTTGATTACCATTCCTAATGAAAAACTACTGAAAGTGTTAGGTCGTGGTATTACCTTACTTGAAGCATTTGCGAGTGCGAATGATGTACTTAAAAATGCAGTGCAAGGTATTGCAGAGTTAATTACACGCCCAGGTATGATTAACGTGGACTTTGCTGACGTACGTACTGTGATGTCAGAAATGGGCCACGCGATGATGGGTAGTGGAGTAGCTCGCGGCGAAGATCGTGCAGAAGAAGCGGCAGAGATGGCAATTTCTAGCCCTCTTTTGGAAGATATTGATCTTGCAGGCGCTCGTGGCGTGTTGGTCAATATTACTGCTGGTTTGGATATGCGACTAGACGAATTCGAAACCGTCGGTAATACTGTTAAGGCGTTTGCTTCTGACAATGCGACAGTTGTCATCGGTACTTCGTTAGATCCTGATATGGCAGACGAAATTCGCGTGACTGTCGTTGCAACGGGTATTGGCAATGAGAAAAAGCCAGACATTACTTTAGTTGCAGGCGGTAAAGCCAAAGTCGCACCAGCAGTTCAACCACAAATGGTTCAACAAGCAGCGAAAATCGAAGAAAAAACGGCACAGCCTTTGCAAGAAAGAGCAGAAGTGAAACCGCAATCAGCATCGTCGTCAACTGTTTCATCTTCTTCCGGTGCAAGTCAAAATACGGCACCGAAAGCAGATAAAGAAAATGGATATCTTGATATCCCAGCATTTTTACGTCGTCAGGCTGATTAACAATTAGACATAATTTGACACTGTTCAAAATTATGGTAGCATTCGCGGTCGGTGCTTTACCGACCGTGTTTTGTCGCACTGACATAGAGGCAAGTAGATGATCAGACAACGAACTCTGAAAGAAATAGTGAAAACAACTGGGGTGGGCTTACACTCTGGTCGTAAAGTCACATTAACGCTTCGCCCTGCTGCTGCAAACACTGGGATCATTTACCGCCGTACTGATGTCAATCCTCCAGTAGACTTCCCTGCGGACCCTGAATCTGTTCGCGATACCATGCTATGTACTGCTTTGGTCAACGATGAAGGTATTCGTATCTCTACTGTTGAGCACTTAAATGCAGCATTAGCGGGCATGGGAATCGACAACGTTATCATCGAAGTTGACGCACCTGAAATTCCTATTATGGATGGTAGTGCTAGCCCATTTGTTTACTTGCTACAACAAGCAGGCATTCAAACGCTGAATACACCAAAACGTTTTATTCGAATTAAGAAACCAGTTCGATTTGAAGATGGTGATAAGTGGGCGGAACTTGTACCCCATAACGGTTTTCGTATGGATTTTGAGATTGACTTTCAACATCCTGCTATCGATTCTGATGAACAACGCATGGTGTTTGATTTTTCCTCGCAAGGTTTCGTCAAAGAAATTTCAAGAGCTCGTACTTTTGGTTTCATGCGTGACATTGAGTACCTACAATCGCAAAACCTCTGTTTAGGTGGTAGCTTTGATTGCGCCATCGTATTAGATGAATACCGTATTCTTAATGAAGAAGGTTTGCGTTTTGCCAATGAGTTTGTCACTCATAAAGTATTGGATGCCATTGGTGACTTGTACATGTGTGGTCATTCCATTGTGGGTGAGTTCCGTGCTTATAAATCAGGCCATGGTTTAAATAACCAGCTACTGCGTGCGGTCTTAGCCGACCAAGAGGCGTGGGAATGGGCTACTTTTGAAGAAGAAGTTGGCTCTCCAGTGGCGTTTGCTGAACCAAATATGGTTCTCGCTTAATAGCAATTTTTAAATAAAAAGGCCAGACAACTGTCTGGCCTTTTTATTTGTACTAATTCATTGATGACGCTTATTTGGGCCTAGCCAATTTCGCCAAATTTTCCAAACGTTTTTTGACTTTAGGGGAAGCGCTACTCGCCACCATCAGTAATGCCTGGGCCGTATTTTCAGATAGTGGTGGGCGAGCGACCGTTTCTTTTTCTTCTTTCATACCACGATTACGATAGAGCGCTGGGTTTATCTTGAGCTCAATGCTGATCAATTTGGCAAATCCTTGGTTGCGTAACTGATTCAAAATGTGTAATCGGTCATAATCAAGCTTCATTTTTATTGACGCACTGGCCACTTCAACGATTAAGTGACCACCGCGCACATTAGCGGCTCGGACATGATCGGCCATTCCTTTAGGAAGCAACTTATTGAGCACTTTATTTAAAGCGAGGATCTCGGTGGCATGTTGCTGTATTTTCTTCAGAGATGAATCGCTGATCAGCTCTTTCGTTAACGTGGGACGGTGATCGCGCATGGTGTCTCCCTCTTAAGTTGCCATTCAATTCTATTGTGGTGCCTATGATGCGTATAGTAATAAATCTATTTTATTGCTTAAACAGTGCTCAAAAAGCGTAAAAATATTAAGTGTGCTTCAAACAAATAGTTTTGCTATTGGTTGTTGCCGCAAAAATTCCTTACACTATGCGTTACATAATTATTTAATACCTTGAAAATAAACCTCACCGTCACAATATCTGTGATACATGATTTATCTCAGTATCCTTAGTTCAAAACTGGTAGAGACTGACGGCATTAAGAGTAGATCGAAAACGATCTAATAAAGAGAGATTCCTGACACATGATAACTAAGCTACTGACAAAGGTTATTGGCAGTCGCAATGACAGAACGCTGCGCCGCCTTAAAAAAATTGTCAAAGAGATCAACAGCTACGAGCCTACTTTTGAAGCACTAACTGATGAAGAATTAAAAGCTAAAACGGTTGAGTTTCGTCAACGTTTAGAGCAAGGTGAAACCTTAGACCAATTACTTCCTGAAGCATTTGCCACCGTGCGTGAAGCGTCCAAGCGCGTATATGGTATGCGTCACTTCGACGTACAGTTGATCGGCGGTATGGTTCTCAACGCGGGTCAAATCGCAGAAATGCGCACTGGTGAAGGTAAAACGTTAACCGCGACTTTACCTGCGTATCTCAATGCCTTGCCTGGCAAAGGCGTGCACATTGTTACTGTCAACGATTATCTTGCTAAACGTGACGCAGAAACAAACCGCCCACTGTTTGAATTTTTAGGCATGACGGTCGGTATTAACGTACCCAATATGCCACCACAAGAGAAAAAACTTTCTTATCAAGCCGACATTCTTTACGGAACCAATAACGAGTTTGGTTTCGATTACTTACGCGACAACATGGCTTTCCGTAAAGAAGATCGTGTACAGCGTGAACGTTTCTTTGCCGTAGTCGATGAAGTGGACTCGATTCTTATTGATGAAGCGCGAACGCCGTTGATCATCTCGGGTCCTGCAGAAGATAGTTCTGAGTTGTACATCCGCATTAATACCCTCATTCCACTTCTGCAAAAGCAAGATAAAGAAGATTCTGAAGAGTATCGTGGTGATGGTCACTACACGGTTGACGAAAAATCAAAACAAGTTCATTTGACTGAAACGGGTCAAGAATTTGTTGAAGAGTTAATGGTGAAAAATGGTTTGATGGAAGAGGGCGATACTCTTTATTCACCCACGAACATTAGCTTACTTCACCACGTCAATGCCGCATTGCGTGCGCATGTGTTATTTGAGAAAAACGTTGATTACATCGTGACAGAAGAGGGCGAAGTGGTCATCGTTGATGAGCACACTGGCCGCACCATGCCAGGTCGTCGTTGGTCTGAAGGTTTACACCAAGCTGTCGAGGCGAAAGAAGGTGTTAAAATCCAAAACGAGAACCAGACTCTTGCGTCGATCACCTTCCAAAACTATTTCCGTTTATACGAAAAACTTTCTGGTATGACGGGCACTGCCGATACCGAAGCGTTCGAATTCCAATCGATTTACGGTTTGGAAACCGTGGTGATCCCAACCAATAAACCTATGGTTCGTGATGATATGCCTGATGTGGTGTATCGCACTGAAGCTGAAAAATTTGCGGCGATCATTGAAGACATCAAAGCGCGTGTTGCAAAAGGTCAACCAACCCTAGTCGGTACGGTTTCGATTGAGAAATCTGAACTACTTTCTAATGCGTTGAAGCAAGCTAAAGTGAAACATAACGTGCTTAACGCGAAATTCCATGAAAAAGAAGCCGAAATTGTAGCGCAAGCGGGTATTCCGGGCGCGGTGACGATTGCGACTAACATGGCTGGTCGTGGTACTGATATTGTATTGGGCGGCAGCTGGCAGGCACAAATTGAGCAGCTAGAGAATCCAACACAAGAGCAGATCGATGAGATCAAAGCGAAGTGGAAAGAGGTTCATAACCAAGTGTTAGCCGCTGGTGGTCTGCACATTATTGGTACTGAACGCCACGAATCTCGTCGTATCGATAACCAGTTACGTGGTCGTTCTGGTCGTCAAGGGGATGCGGGTTCTTCACGTTTCTATCTATCGATGGAAGATTCACTGCTGCGTATCTTCACCTCAGATCGTATGGCAAGCCTTATCCAAAGTGGTATGGATGAAGGTGAAGCGATCGAAAGTAAGATGCTTTCTCGCTCGATTGAAAAAGCACAACGTAAAGTCGAAGGACGTAACTTTGATATTCGTAAACAGCTTCTTGAATACGATGATGTTGCTAACGATCAACGTAAAGTAGTTTATGAGCTGCGTGATGAGCTCATGGAAGCAGACGATATCAGCGAAATGATTGAGCAGAATCGTCAAGATGTTCTGACTTCCGTTATTGACGAATACATACCGCCACAATCACTTGAGGATATGTGGGATGTTAAAGGATTGGAAGAGCGTTTGAAAAACGATTTTGATTTAGAGCTGCCATTACAGCAATGGCTAGATGCTGATGATAAATTGTACGAAGAAGCGCTGCGCGAACGTATTCTTGAACAAGCGGTTAGTGTGTATCGTGAAAAAGAGAAAGCGGTTGGGGCTTCTGTTCTGCGTAATTTTGAAAAATCAGTCATGCTACAAACTCTGGATACCTTGTGGAAAGAGCATCTAGCGGCGATGGATCATTTGCGTCAAGGCATCCACCTACGTGGTTACGCGCAGAAAAACCCAAAACAAGAGTATAAGCGTGAGTCGTTTGAGCTGTTTGAAGAACTACTGAATTCTTTAAAAACCGATGTGATTACTATCTTGTCGAAGGTGCGCGTACAGCAGCAAGAAGAAGTTGAACGTATGGAAGCACAGCGTCAAGCGCAGGCGGAAGAAGCCGCGCGTCGCCAACAGTTCCAGCACCAAAGTGCCGATAGTTCGGTTGCAGATGAAGCTTCTGAAGATCAAGGACACCAGCCTATGGTTCGTGAAGAGCGCAAAGTTGGTCGTAATGAGCCTTGCCCTTGTGGTAGCGGTAAAAAGTACAAACAGTGCCACGGACAGATCAACTGATCCCTTGAATGATCACCCCAAGAGTCGCTTAGGCGACTCTTTTTTTAACTCAATATTTCTCATCTTTATTTTCTAGGTTGGGAAGTCGGCGAATCGGAGTCTTTATGAAACGTGTTCATATTGTTGCGGCTATTATCTTCAATAGCGATAAATCAGAAATTTACATTACCAAACGACCAGATCATCTTCACAAAGGCGGTTTTTGGGAGTTCCCTGGCGGCAAAGTTGAAGCGGGAGAAACGATTGAACAAGCCATTTTCCGCGAGCTAGATGAAGAGATTGGTATTCATATTACTGAGCAATCTCCTTACCAATACCTTGAGTTTGACTATTCAGACAAGTCCTTAACTTTTGATTTTATTTGCGTGACACAATTTGATCATCAGCCGTATGGTAAAGAAGGGCAGCAAGGAGAATGGGTAGCGGTTTCTGAGTTGGCAAACTATTCATTTCCTGAAGCCAATGCGCCCATCGTCGAGCGCGTCATGAAAGAGTTTGCCTAAGTCGCTAGCCACCACAAGCAAATGTTGATAGTTTACAGAAACACCTTGAACGAAGAGAAACGATGCAAGCTTAAGCTGATGTCGTCACAATGGAGAATAACGCAATGGTGAGAATTGCGATTGCAGGAGCGGCGGGTCGAATGGGCCGCAATTTGGTGAAAGCCACTTATCAAAATAACCATGCTCGAGTGGGTGCGGGCTCAGAGCGTCCTGAGTCCTCGTTGGTTGGTGTTGATATCGGTGAGTTATGCGGTGAAGGGCGATTTGATATCGCGTTGGTGGATAACCTAGAGAATGCCGTAGATAACTTCGATGTCATCATTGATTTTACAGCTCCTGTGAGCACCTTAGCCAATATTGAGTTATGTAGAAAACACGGTAAGAAGCTAGTGATTGGTACAACGGGCTTTTCTGAAGAAGAAAGAGCACAAATCGATGCTGCCGCACAACAGATTGCGATTGTCATGGCTCCTAACTACAGCGTTGGGGTTAACCTTGTTTTCAAATTGCTTGAAAAAGCGGCTAAAGTGATGGGTGATTACTGTGATATTGAGATCATTGAAGCCCACCATCGTCATAAAGTGGATGCTCCGTCAGGAACCGCAATTGGCATGGGAGAGGCGATAGCTAATGCTATGGGTAACCAACTGAGTGACGTTGCCGTCTATGCGCGAGAAGGTATTACCGGTGAACGTACTAAAAATGAGATTGGTTTTGCTACGATTCGTGCTGGCGATATCGTGGGTGAGCATACCGCGATGTTCGCTGATATCGGTGAACGTGTAGAAATCACCCATAAAGCGACGGATCGTATGACTTTTGCCAACGGTGCAGTGAGAGCGGCGGTTTGGCTTGCTGATAAACCTGCGGGTTTTTATAGCATGACTGACGTGTTAGGTTTGAACGATCTTTGATTACATAATTATGCGTCAGTATTTGCTGGCGCATCTTTGTTACACCTCTTTTTACCGATTTAATTATCTCTCTTTATTTTCACTTTACTGACTTGCTTTTGTTGTGTTTTTTGGTTGGTATTGCTTTCTTTTTGTTTTAGATGTCTGAAATTGAACTTATTCTCTGCTTGATTAACGTTTGCGTGATTTTGTTTGTTGTTGATTGTTTAAAATGCATCAAAGAGTTTCAGTTTGCTGATTCTAATTCCTCCATTCTCATTTTTTTACTCATCAAACCTATTTTTTTACTGTCTTAGGTTCGCTTTTTATCTCTAATGCTTTAAATGTTGCCTTAATTTATTATGAAATGTTGACAGTAATCATGGTGGTCATTAGAATACCGCCAATTTGTCTAAATCACCCTATGGCGCGACTCTATGGCCTTAAGGAAGACAGATTTGCAGTTTAATTTATATTTTTTGCATTTTTATTCTGGAGGTTGTCTTGAGTAAGTCAGCACTGTTAGTCCTAGAAGATGGGACGGTGTTCCACGGTGTATCCATTGGCGCTGATGGAATATCCGTTGGTGAAGTCGTCTTTAATACCTCGATGACGGGGTACCAAGAAATCCTCACTGATCCTTCCTATTCTCAACAAATCGTTACTCTTACTTACCCCCACATAGGCAATACCGGAACCAATTCCGAAGACGAAGAATCCTCTTCTATCCATGCACAAGGCCTTGTGATTCGCGATCTCCCTCTTATCGCTTCTAACTTCCGTAATCAACTTTCCCTTTCTGACTACCTTAAATCACAAAATATCGTGGGCATTGCCGATATCGATACGCGAAAGCTAACGCGCATTTTGCGTGAAAAAGGAGCTCAGAATGGCTGCATTATGGCAGGTGACCATTTAGATGAAGCATTGGCTCTGGTAAAAGCCAAAGAGTTCCCCGGTTTAAAAGGAATGGATCTTGCGAAAGAAGTTACAACAAAAGAAGCGTACCAATGGAAACAAGGTTCGTGGACGCTCGAAGGTGGACTTCCTGAAGCGAAAGATGACAGCGAGTTGCCCTATCACGTTGTTGCCTACGATTTCGGTGCAAAGCGCAATATCCTCCGTATGTTGGTTGACCGAGGATGCCGCCTAACTGTGGTACCAGCACAAACCTCGGCTGAAGAAGTTCTAGCGCTGAAACCTGATGGTGTCTTTTTATCAAATGGCCCTGGCGACCCAGAACCATGTACTTATGCGATTGAAGCAACCAAAGTGTTCTTAGAGAAAGGACTGCCTATTTTTGGCATCTGTTTAGGACATCAAATTTTGGCATTAGCATCTGGTGCGAAAACAGTAAAAATGAAATTTGGCCACCACGGCGCGAACCATCCAGTGAAAGATTTGGATCGTAATGTGGTGATGATTACGGCACAAAACCACGGTTTTGCTGCTGATGAAGCAACGCTGCCAGTCACACTTCGTGCAACGCACAAATCGCTCTTTGATGGTTCACTACAAGGAATTCACCGCACCGATAAGCCAGCCTTTAGCTTTCAGGGACACCCTGAAGCGAGCCCAGGCCCGCACGATGCCGCCCCTTTGTTTGACCATTTTATTGAACTAATTAAAAAGCACACAGCGTAATTCGGAGTAGTAGACAATGCCAAAACGTACTGACATTAAAAGTATTCTAATTCTAGGTGCTGGCCCGATTGTAATCGGTCAGGCTTGTGAGTTTGACTACTCTGGCGCCCAAGCGTGCAAAGCCCTGCGTGAAGAGGGTTACCGAGTGATTTTGGTCAACTCGAACCCAGCTACTATCATGACTGACCCAGAGATGGCCGATGCGACTTATATTGAGCCTATCCATTGGGAAGTCGTGCGTAAAATCATCGAAAAAGAGCGCCCAGATGCGGTATTACCGACCATGGGTGGCCAAACCGCATTGAACTGTGCACTTGAACTGGAAAAGCATGGTGTTCTGGCTGAGTTTGGCGTTGAGATGATTGGCGCAACGGCTGATGCGATTGATAAAGCGGAAGATCGTTCTCGCTTTGATAAAGCGATGAAGTCAATCGGCTTAGCTTGTCCTCGCGCTGATACGGCAAAAACGATGGAAGAAGCTTACCGCGTTCAAGAGATGGTGGGTTTCCCTTGCATTATTCGCCCTTCATTTACCATGGGTGGAACCGGCGGCGGTATCGCTTACAACAAAGAAGAGTTTGAAGAGATCTGCCGTCGTGGCCTTGATCTTTCGCCAACCAACGAGCTGTTGATTGATGAATCACTCATCGGTTGGAAAGAGTACGAAATGGAAGTGGTTCGCGATAAAGCGGACAACTGCATCATAGTCTGTGCGATTGAAAACTTTGACCCAATGGGCATTCACACGGGTGACTCGATCACGGTAGCTCCTGCGCAAACGCTAACTGACAAAGAATATCAGATCATGCGTAACGCATCGCTAGCCGTACTGCGTGAAATCGGTGTAGAAACGGGGGGTTCGAACGTACAGTTTGGTATCAACCCGAAAGATGGCCGCATGGTGATCATCGAGATGAACCCACGTGTTTCTCGCTCTTCGGCTCTTGCATCGAAAGCGACGGGCTTCCCTATTGCCAAAGTTGCAGCCAAATTGGCGGTAGGTTTCACACTTGACGAGTTAATGAACGACATTACTGGTGGTGCAACCCCAGCGTCGTTTGAGCCAACTATTGATTATGTTGTGACGAAAATCCCTCGCTTTAACTTCGAAAAATTTGCCGGTGCTAACGATCGCTTAACCACGCAAATGAAGTCGGTGGGCGAAGTGATGGCGATTGGTCGTAACCAACAAGAATCGCTGCAAAAAGCACTGCGTGGGCTGGAAATTGGCGTAAACGGCCTAGACGAAATGGTTGATTTAGACGCACCAGATGCACTGACTAAAATTCGCCATGAGCTGAAAGAAACGGGTGCTGAGCGTATTTGGTATATCGCAGATGCTTTCCGCGCTGGTTTGTCTGTGGATGGAGTCTTTAACCTGACTAACGTTGATCGCTGGTTCTTGGTACAAATCGAAGAACTGGTCAAAATGGAACAAGAAGTCAAAGCGGGTGGTTTTGCTGGCTTAAATGCGAATGTTCTACGCAAGATGAAGCGCAAAGGTTTTGCGGATGCGCGTCTCTCTTCACTGCTTGGCGTGGCTGAAAGTGAAATTCGTCGTATGCGTGACCAATATAATATTCATCCGGTTTACAAGCGTGTCGATACTTGCGCGGCGGAGTTTTCGTCTGATACGGCTTACATGTACTCCTCTTATGATGACGAATGTGAAGCACAACCGACCGATAGAGACAAAATCATGGTGCTCGGCGGTGGTCCGAACCGTATTGGTCAAGGTATCGAATTTGATTACTGTTGTGTTCACGCCTCACTCGCGCTACGCGAAGATGGTTATGAAACCATCATGGTTAACTGTAACCCTGAAACTGTTTCAACAGATTATGACACCTCCGATCGCCTCTATTTTGAACCAGTGACACTCGAAGATGTATTGGCGATTGTTCGTGTTGAAAAACCTAAAGGCGTCATCGTGCAATACGGTGGTCAAACACCACTGAAATTGGCTCGTGCACTTGAAGCCGCTGGAGTGCCTATCATTGGTACTAGCCCAGATGCGATTGACCGCGCCGAAGATCGTGAGCGTTTCCAACAAGCGGTTGATCGTTTAGGTCTGCTGCAGCCAGAAAACGCAACAGTGACCACAATGGAACAGGCGATTGAAAAATCGAAAGACATCGGCTTCCCGCTGGTGGTACGCCCGTCTTACGTTCTTGGTGGCCGCGCGATGGAAATCGTCTATGACGAACAAGATCTGCGTCGTTACTTTAACGAAGCGGTCAGTGTGTCTAACGAATCCCCAGTACTGCTTGATCGCTTCCTCGATGATGCAATTGAAGTCGATATCGATGCGATTTGTGATGGTGAGCGTGTCGTCATTGGTGGCATCATGGAGCACATCGAACAAGCGGGTGTTCACTCTGGTGACTCAGCTTGCTCTCTACCGGCTTATACGTTAAGCCAAGAAATCCAAGATGTGATGCGTGAACAAGTTGAGAAGCTGGCGTTTGAATTGGGCGTTCGTGGTTTGATGAACACGCAGTTTGCGGTTAAAGATAATCAAGTTTACCTGATTGAAGTTAACCCTCGTGCCGCTCGTACTGTACCGTTTGTGTCAAAAGCAACGGGCGCACCGCTTGCCAAAATTGCCGCGCGCGTGATGGCAGGGCAGTCTCTAGAGTCACAAGGCTTTACTAAAGAGATCATTCCTCCTTACTACTCAGTGAAAGAAGTGGTTCTGCCATTTAATAAATTCCCTGGTGTTGACCCACTGCTTGGCCCTGAAATGCGTTCAACGGGTGAAGTGATGGGTGTGGGTGCAACGTTTGCTGAAGCTTATGCAAAAGCGGAATTAGGTTGCGGTAATGTTTATCCTGAAGGCGGCCGAGCTCTGCTCTCTGTACGTGAAGGTGATAAACAGCGTGTGGTTGATTTAGCGTCGAAACTGGTGAAATTAGGTTATCAGCTTGATGCTACCCACGGTACAGCTGTAATTTTAGGTGAAGCCGGTATTAACCCACGTTTGGTGAATAAAGTGCATGAAGGTCGCCCTCATATTCTTGACCGTATTAAGAATAATGAATACACCTACATCATTAATACAGCCGAGGGGCGTCAAGCGATTGAAGATTCTAAAGTTCTTCGTCGTGGAGCATTAGCACAAAAAGTCAACTACACCACAACACTGAATGCTGCCTTTGCAACCTGTATGTCTCATACGGCCGATGCGAAGTCATCAGTTACGTCAGTGCAAGAGTTACACGCGCAAGTGAAAGCACACTTAGCATAAGCGTTAAAAAATAATAAATCAGTAGGTCTAAGACCTACATGACAACCTCATTGCCCGCTGAATTAAGCGGGCTTTTTTTATTCGGCCGAATTGAATCGTTTTACCAATGAAGAAGAGATTTGGCCTAGAGGATAGCTTTTTAATTGATGAAAAATGGGAATGGGTTGTTGTCTTGGCTTTCGCTGTTTTCACCTTTTAAGTGGTGCTATTGTTGGTTTTTATTGTTCAATGCGTTGATAAGAAATGGAACTTTCACTGGAAGTATTAGGCCTGTTGTTTTTGGTTGCAGGGATTGCAGGGTTCATTGATGCGATGGCTGGCGGTGGCGGTTTGCTTACTTTGCCGGCTTTGCTGGCAGTAGGCGTGCCACCGACTCAAGCGCTGGCTACCAATAAGCTGCAAAGCTCATTTGGCAGTTTCTCCGCCACTTGGTATTTTGTACGCAATGGCATTGTGAACCTAAAAGAGATGAAGTTGGCGATAGCTTGTACTTTTATCGGCGCTGCGTGTGGGGCTGAACTTGTGCAGCATATGGATGCCAGTTTGTTGACCAGCTTAATCCCGCTGTTGCTGATCGGTATTTCACTCTATTTTCTACTTGCACCCGCGACGAAAACCCACAATGGGCCTGCTCCATTGTCTGAAACGGCTTTTGCTTTTACGGTCGGTTTTGGTATCGGTTTTTATGATGGTTTTTTCGGTCCGGGCACCGGGTCTATTTTTACGGTCTGTTTTGTCGTGTTAGGTCATTTTTCGTTGATTGAAGCGACTGCAAGAACCAAGGTTCTCAACTTCACTTCAAACATTGCTGCGCTGCTTTTTTTTGTTATTGCTGGCTTGCCGATTTGGAAGATAGGGCTGGTGATGGCCGTTGGTGGTTTTTTAGGGGCGAGAATGGGCGCAAAGATAGTGGTGACTAAAGGGCAGAAATGGATCCGCCCATTAGTTATTGTGATGTCGATGTTGATGGCAGTAAAACTTCTTTGGCAACAGCATCAGCAATGGTTGTTATCAATCTTTTGACCCTTGGCGAGCGATAACTATTGCTGCGCAGACAGAGATGAACAGGCCGAACCAAAGGTTGCAGTTCATCAAAATCAAAGTAATAGCGAGGTTCAATGTTCAGCGCTTTAATCACTGAAAGTGGTACTAAAGCAGGCGTCATGCCTCCTAATGCCAATTGCGCTGCGGCCGTATACGAATCCATTTCCATCTGCGGCGTGATGGCGAGTTTCGCCAATATATCGACTTGATAGGCGTTCGCTGGGTTGGATAAATCATTGGTAACGAGCTGTTTAGGTAACGAAGATAAGGGTGTTTGGCTGACAATGTAAAAGGGTTCATCTACCAGATGAAACGTCATTAGCCCATGATTAACGGGTAAGTAGCCTGCGCAAAATCCTAATGTCGCTTTGCCTGATTGAACGTGCTGAACAATCCTCGGAGTATGGTTCGTGGTGATGGTGATGAACTTATCGTGCTTGAGGTACTGCCCCATGGTGGTATTAATATAGCCAGCGACTAACGTTTCTGAGCAGTCTATCCTGATCAGTGTGGCATCCGTAAAAGATTGCTGATCGAAAATTAAACCGCATAACTCACTAAAGCTTGGGCCAATAGTTTCAACCAAGGCCTGTGCATCTGTGGTTAATTTAATCTGTCGGCCATCAGGCTCAATCAGCTTTTTACCGACTCTTTTTTCTAAATTAGCAATCCGCTTACTAACGGCGGACTGGCTAATGTAGAGTAGGCTGCCCGTACGCCCCATGGTTTTTTCTTTGCTCAGCACCAGCAAAGTTTCGATACCTTCTAGCAACATAATTAATGACGATGAGGAATAGATTAGCTCATCTTATCGCAAAGCGACCATAACCCATAGCGTCTGTACATGTTACTGTTTGTGGTTTTGATGAGATCGGCTTTATTTATTCAGTGCAAAAGTGGGCAGTGATAAGTGCCAGCGGATCGCGCCAAGTCGAATGATCAAGGTTGAGGCCACTCCGGCCAGAAAGGCGCTTGAGCTATCGTAGCCCATCGCTAGTGCTGTGGTATGAAACAGACCGCCGATGATACAAGCTGTAGCATAGACTTCGCTGCGTAGCACCATTGGAATTTCACGGGCCAGTACATCACGAATAATACCGCCGCCACAGCCCGTGATAACGCCCATGATTACCGCAACCATGGCCGAGTCTTGATAGTTCATCGCCTTTTCAACACCAATGCCAACAAACACCGCTAAACCGATTGCATCACAAACGGGTAAGATCCACCAAGCAACGCGTTTAGGCCTGCGAACCAGCAGCATGGTGAGTAAACAAGTGATGAAAATGACCCAAAGATAAGTGGTGTCTTTTATCCAGAAGACTGGCGTCGCACCCAATGCCATATCACGAATTGTTCCACCGCCAATTGCAGTAACGCTCGCAAGCACGACCACGCCAAACGGGTCCATTTTTAATCGACCAGCTAATAATACGCCAGAAATGGCAAAGATAGCCGTACCAAATAAGTCAATAAGATAGAGCAGCATGGAGTCCATGTTACTGGGTTCTCTTTAGTCGTTAATGGAACAAAATTCGGGCAGGAATTGTACGAGATTTTATTACGCAAGCGTTAGCGTTTTTGGCGAACGACGGAAAAGTACTCACACACTTCTTCTATCGCTTGCAGTGTTCTGGGCGTTGGTCGATTTAACCAATCTGAGGTCAGTGCCCACACAAACCCGTTTTGTACAGCGGGTAGTTGCTGTTGCCACTTTTGCCACATCGTGCCATTTTTTATCGCATGTTCAGAGGTGAAAATTACATCAGGTTTAGCCAGCAGCACTTGCTCAATCCCAACTTGAGGGTAGGGGGATGCGCTGTTGGCAAAAATATTTTCGCCGCCACAAAATTCAAAGACCTCACTGGGCCAACTGCCTTTGGCCAGTGTGATGATCGGTTTTTCACTGAGTTGATAGAAATAACGAACTTTACTTTGGCTGCCATAACTCTGTTTCAGAGTGATGAGTGATTGACGAAAATCACGCGCCGCTTGCTGGCCGATACTCGGATCATCGGCAAATTGGCTAAGTGCTTCAATATTATTGGCAATGTCATCGAGTTTTTGAGTTTTTGTCGTATAAATCCTCAGCCCTAACTGCTTTAATTTATCGAGCTCCTTCGCCGGATTGCCCGCAGGCCAAGCAATCACTAAATCCGGTTTTAGGGTAAGAATGCGCTCTATATTCAACCCTTGGTAATTGGCCACTTTTTCGAGTTTGAGTGCTTGTGCTGGGTAGTCACTGTACTCGCTGACGGCCACCAATTTATCACCAAGGCCAGCCGCAAAGGCCAATTCCGAGGCATGAGGCGCTAAGCTAATGATGCGTTTAACTTGCGCTTGAACTGGAAAAGCTACGCACAGCGTGACGACAATATTGAGAAACAGTAAACGCATCTAAAATCCTTGATGGACGAGCAGCAGTATCACGCTCTCTAATGCTATCCACGCGAAAATACGCCAAGCTAACAGTTTTTGGATTTGCGCAAGGTGGAAGGCTGATGGGGCGATACGTCCGCCTATTTTTACGCGCAGGGCTTTTTTATCACCGTAGATAGCTGGGCCACCTAAGGCCAGTGATAGTTTATTGCCGACGGCGGTTAACAACCATGCAGTCCCCGGGAGTGGCCATAAGCGGCTTTGTTGTAACATGGCTGAGAAGGTGTTTGATGCGTTGCGACCAATGATAATCAATAGGCTAAATAGGCGCAGTGGCACAAAGTCAAGCACAGCCAGCAAGCGTACCGATGGAATACCAAAAGGATGAAACGCCGCTCGCGAAGGCGCCCAAGCTCTGGCGAGTTCCGCGATGAGACGGTACATCAACGCGCCAATACCGCCAAGACAGGCGTACCAAAATAGCACTGCAATCACGTTGCGCCCATAGCCAACAATGACGGTTTCAGCCCCCGCCTTACCTAACCCCAGCGCTGATAAGCTATCGGTTTCACGATTCACAAAAGGGGCAAGCACGCTGCGAGCGTATTTTTTGTCTTCTTTGCTGAGTGCGCCGATAAGCTGATTGGCTAATAATTCTTGGCTACGCCAATCAAATGCGAGTAATAGTAGCGCTAAATCAAATAGTTGAGGTTGCCATACCAAAGGTTTTAACGCGACTAAGGTGACCCATGCGGGTAGGCACATCAATAGCCAAGCCAGTGTGCCGGAAAGTAGGCTTTGTGAATAACTGCTACTGATATTGACTTTATCCGCTAATATTTCCGCAAATTTTCGCCACAAAGTGACGGGATGAGCGTTACGCGGGATGGGTAAAATAAGATGAAAGGCAACCGCTCCCCACATCACGAGGAGCGTACCGTTGGCATACAAGTAGGTGATTAACTCGTCCATGTTGAGTCTGTCACTGCTTACTTAAGCAGTTCGACCATCTTAATCACCATTTCTGATGAGCTTTGTGCGGCAAGCGGTAAAAATTCATCAAAGGACATCGGAGACGCTTTATCGGCTACATCTGAAATGGCGCGAACGACCACAAAAGGCACTTTGAATTGGTGGCAAGTTTGTGCAATTGCTGAAGCTTCCATCTCAACCGCAATCACGGTTGGGAAGTGTTGGCGAATAAAGCTTTGACGCTCAGCGGTACAAACGAAAGCATCCCCGGTACAAATCAGGCCGCGTACCGCGTGCTTATCTTTGATGTGTGTGAGAGCTTGTTCTGCAACGCGGATCAATGCATCATCCGCTTTGAAAGCGGCTGGTTGACCTGCCATTTGCCCCATTTCATAGCCAAATGCTGTTACATCGGCATCATGGTGACGAACTTCGCTTGAAATGACTACATCACCCATGGTTAAGCTTGAATCGAAACCACCTGCAGAACCGGTGTTAATCACTACATCTGGTTGGTATTCATTAAGTAAAAGAGTGGTGCCAATGGCTGCGGCGACTTTACCAATGCCAGATTGTAGCAGCACCACATCCACCCCATGGATTTGACCTGAAAAATAGGTGCAGCCTGCTTTGCTGACTTCTTGAACATTGTCGATTGCGTCTTTTAATATCGCGACTTCTTGCTCCATCGCGCCAATAATGCCGATTTTCATGAGGTTTCTCTTATTCGGTTAGTAGTAAATATTCGGTTAATATCCCCTTCCTACTTGAAGCTGCAGCGGTGTTGGCTACGTTCGTTCACCCCAATCACATAGTTTGCCTATGCTCATGGGGACTCACTCACTTGCCGCCTACCTGCAACTCCAAGTTGTTTGGGTATAGCTAAATTGGCCGAAGTTTAGCACGAAACTTTCCGCCAGTGCGATATTGAGCAACTATTCAATCAAGCCTGCTTTGGTGAGGTTTTCTCGCAGTGTTTCTGCTCGCTTACGATTGACGCCCATATCTGAATAACCAATGCGCGATTCAGATCGTACGATTAAACGGCCGTTCTCTATCTTAAGTTCAAGATCATCCACAAATCGCCAAATACGACTGGTGCATTCAATGCGGAGATAATTGTCCTCTTTCACCGCCGTTTTAGAGCGAGGAATAGAAAGCGCAACCGCTTCAATTTTATCTAAAGAGACGCCTGTTTTGAGGATAAAGGGAGAGAGCGAGAACGCGTTACGCTCATCTTGAGTCGAAACGCAATTCGGTTTATTTCCGCAAGGGGTCGCAGTGCGATCGGTCATAGTTGTCACTCCTTGGCTGCAAGCGGTTAGTGTGGCAAACATCAGTAAACTTAGTACTACGCGCATGATAGTCCTTATCAAATGAATCCTCATTACCAATCGCCAAAATACAAGCGAGCTGCAGTCGATGGCTTAAGGAAAATGGCTTAAGAAAAATGGCCTAAGAAAAAAGGATTCACGTTACCATGAATCCTTCAAGGATATTAAGCAGTTAAGGCTTAAAGGCCTAAGTAGTCAAGTATTCCTTCTGCGGCTTTGCGCCCTTCGTCAATGGCCGTGACGACCAGATCGGAGCCGCGTACGGCATCCCCACCAGCAAAAATTTTTTCATTACTGGTTTGGTACTGGAACGATTGCTGCGACGCGGCCTTAATGCGTCCCCATTGATCAAGTTCAACACCGAATGGCTCAAGCCATGGCATGGCATGTGGCTGAAAACCAAACGCCATAATGACGGCATCGGCTGCCAACACATGTTCGCTACCCGCAACGGGCTCGGGCTTGCGACGCCCAGCGGCGTCAGGCTCCCCTAAAGCGGTTTGCACCACTTTAACGCCACTCACTTGGCCTTGTTCATTGACCTCAATGGCGAGCGGTTGCAGGTTGAACATAAATTCTACGCCTTCTTCTTTGGCATTTTTCACTTCTCGGCGCGAACCCGGCATGTTCTCTTCATCGCGTCGGTAGGCACAAATCACTTTGGCGGCATGTTGGCGAATGGAAGTACGCACGCAATCCATCGCAGTGTCTCCGCCTCCAAGTACCACGACTTTTTTGCCCGCCATATCAATAAATGGTTGGGGTGATTCCAAACCCATCACTTTATAAGTATTTGACACTAAGAAGGGTAGAGCATCGTAAACACCGTTTGCCTCTTCATTTTCTAGCCCTGCGCGCATGTTTTGGTAAGTCCCGACACCGAGAAAAACGGCATCATATTCATTAAGCAGCGTTTGCAGTGTGATGTCTTTACCTACTTCGATGTTGAGCTGAAATTCGACGCCCATCTCACTGAAAATGCGGCGGCGGTTTTCCATTACGCCTTTTTCAAGTTTGAAAGAGGGAATACCAAAGGTTAGCAAACCACCAATTTCAGGATAGCGATCAAACACCACGGGCTTTACTCCGTTGCGCACTAAAATATCGGCTGCGGCTAGGCCAGCTGGGCCTGAACCAATGATCGCTACTTTCTTATCCGTCCACTCCACGTGCGACATGTCTGGTTTCCAGCCCATCTCAAACGCTTTGTCGTTAATGTATTTTTCGATATTACCTATGGTAACCGCACCAAAGTCATTGTTTAGGGTACAAGAGCCTTCACAGAGGCGATCTTGTGGGCAGACTCGCCCACACACTTCGGGCAAGCTGTTGGTTTGGTGCGATAGTTCAGCGGCTTCAATAATGCGCCCTTCATTGGCCAGTTTTAGCCATTGCGGAATGTAGTTGTGCACTGGGCATTTCCATTCGCAGTAAGGGTTGCCGCAATCTAAGCAGCGATCCGCTTGAGCAGTCGCTTGCTGTTTAGTAAAGGGTTCGTAAATTTCGACGAACTCGATTTTGCGAATAGTGAGCGGCTTTTTTGCCGGATCAACTCGATTCACATCAATAAATTGGTATACGTTCTGGCTCATTAATCTGGCTCCTTCCAATTATTGCGCTTGAACGCGAAGTTCGGCGGCACTGCGGCTTTGATGGCCGAGTAGGGTTTGCAGATCCGCCGCTTGGGGTTTGATGAGATAGAACTTTGGAATCCATTCATCAAAGTTCGCTAAGATCTGTTCAGCATGCACCGACCCCGTCTCTTCCAAATGCTCGGCAATTAAACCACGTAAATGTTCTTGGTGAATGTAGAGATCTTGCAATGAAATAGCCTCTACTGATTCACTGTTGACTCGACCTTGGAAATCACCGTTTTCATCCATCACGTAAGCAAAGCCGCCCGTCATACCCGCGCCAAAGTTAACGCCTGTTGCACCCAAAATGGCGACGATTCCGCCGGTCATGTATTCGCAAGCGTTATCACCAGCGCCTTCGATAACTGTGATAGTGCCAGAGTTACGCACGCCAAAACGCTCTCCCGCTTTGCCAGCCGCAAACAGCTTGCCGCCCGTTGCGCCATATAAACAGGTGTTGCCGATGATCGTAGCGTCGTTGCAGTTAAAAGCGGTACCAAGGTGGGGTTTGATGACTAGCTTTCCGCCTGCCATCCCTTTACCAACATAGTCATTGGCATCGCCAGTAAGGTAAAGCTCAACACCACCCGCGTTCCATACACCAAATGACTGACCTGCTGTGCCATCGAGATAAATTTTAATCGGCGAGGCGGCTACGCCTTGGTTACCATAACGTTTGGCTATTTCACCAGATAGGCGAGCACCGAGCGAGCGGTCAGTATTCTGTACGTTATAATACAAGCTGATCGATTGTTGTGCTTCAACTGCCGCTAAAGCGTCATCGACAAATTGTTGGTTAAGTTGTCCTTTATCAAACGGTGTATTGGGTTGAGTCCAGTAAAGCGGATGACCCTGAGCGGATACTGGCGCTTCCAATAAACCGGATAAGTCCAATTTGCTTTGCTTAGCGGTCATCCCTTCAAGTACTTCTAGTAAATCGGTGCGGCCAATCAGATCGGTGAGCTTTTCAACGCCCAACTGCGCCAAGTAACCACGGACCTCGTCGGCAAGACCGATGAAATAGTTCATCACCATCTCAGGTAAGCCTTTGAAATACTCTTTCCGCAGCGTTTCATCTTGCGTTGCTACGCCCGTCGCACAGTTATTAAGGTGGCAAATCCGTAAGAATTTACAGCCCATCGCGACCATAGGAGCTGTGCCAAAACCGAAGCTTTCGGCACCTAAAATCGCGCCTTTAATCACGTCCAGTCCTGTTTTTAGACCACCGTCAACTTGAAGCCGAATTTTGTGGCGCAGGCCGTTTGCGACTAACGCTTGTTGGGTTTCAGCAAGGCCGAGTTCCCAAGGGCTACCAGCGTATTTTACCGAGGTGAGCGGGCTAGCCGCTGTACCGCCGTCATAACCAGAAATAGTGATAAGATCGGCGTAGGCTTTGGCAACGCCAGTGGCAATGGTGCCAACGCCCGGCTCTGAAACCAATTTGACCGAGACTAACGCCTTTGGGTTAACTTGTTTGAGATCGAAAATTAGCTGGGCTAAATCTTCAATCGAATAAATATCGTGGTGCGGCGGTGGCGAAATTAAGGTCACGCCTTGCACTGAGTAGCGCAATTTGGCAATTTCCGCGGTCACTTTATGGCCGGGAAGTTGGCCACCTTCACCCGGCTTCGCTCCTTGCGCCACTTTAATTTGCAGTACGTCAGCATTGGTGAGGTAATGCGGAGTCACGCCAAAACGCCCTGATGCGACCTGCTTAATACGGGAGTTACGTTCAGTGCCAAAACGGCGTGGATCTTCTCCACCTTCACCAGAGTTGGAGTAGCCGCCTAAGCGGTTCATTGCGGTCGCTAACGCTTCATGAGCTTCTGGGCTTAAGGCGCCAATCGACATCGCCGCAGAATCAAAACGTTTAAATAGCTCCGTACGGGGTTCGATTTTTTCCAGTGCTAGCGGTGTCGCTGATTTTTTTAAGCGCAGTAAATCGCGTAGCATCGCGACGGGGCGTGCGTTGACCTGCTGGGCAAAGCTTTGGTAATCGGCGCTTTCACCTGATTTAACTGCGGCTTGTAAGGTACCAACCACATCTGGGTTATAGGCATGGTATTCACCACCATGCACGTATTTTAATAAGCCACCTTGTTCGAGCGTTTTACGTTTGGTCCACGCTTTGCGCGCTAAATTAAATAGATCTTGTTGGAAGTCTTCGAAGTTAGCACCTTGAATACGCGTGGTGACGCCTTTAAAACACAACTGAACTACGTCGCTATGTAGGCCAACCGCTTCAAACAGCTGCGAGCAGCGATAAGAGGCAACGGTTGAAATGCCCATTTTCGACATGATTTTCAATAAACCTTTGTCGATACCGTAACGGTAATTTTGCATCACCTCGCGATAGCTTTTTTCCAACGTGCCATCATCAATCATTTTGCCGAGCGTTTCGTAGGCCAAGTAAGGGTAGACGGCTGTTGCGCCAAAGCCGATTAAGACTGCAAATTGATGAGGGTCACGTGCGGTGGCGGTTTCGATAATGATGTTTGCATCGCAGCGTAAATTGGCTTCGACTAAGCGAGTGTGTACTGCGCCCACGGCCATTGCCGCTGGGATCGGCAGTTTATCCTTATGCAAAGCGCGGTCAGACAATACGATCAATACCGATCCTTGGCGTACGGCCTCCTCTGCTTGTTGGCAAAGTTCGAGCAAAGCTTGCTTGAGATCCTTATGCTGTGGATCGTAATTGATGTCTAAAATGGTATTGCGATAGTGTTTGTCGCTGAGCTCCAATAGCTGTTGCATGTCGGAATAGAGCAAGATAGGTGAATCAAAGGTAACACGATAAGCGTGACCATCGGTTTCACAGAACACGTTCATCTCTTGGCCGATGCTGGTGGCCAGTGACATCACGTGCTTTTCACGTAGTGGATCGATAGGCGGGTTCGTAACTTGGGCAAATTTTTGGCGGAAATAATCGGTAACCAAACGCTCTTTCGAAGAGAGCACCGCCATCGGCGTATCATCACCCATTGATCCCACCGCTTCTTGGCCTACATCTCCCAGTACGCGCAGTACTTGATCAATCTCTTCGTTGCTCATTGCAAACTGTTTTTGATAGGTTTTCAGCTCGTCATTGTCAAAGCTGCGCTCGCCCACCAAATCGTCACTGAGTTCAGAAAATGGCGTTAATCGGTGGACGTTATTTTTCATCCACTCGCCATAAGGGTGGCGGCTTTTGAGATCGTTATCAATTTCACTAGATTGCCACAATTTCCCATGACGGGTGTCGATCACCAGCAGTTCACCGGGCCCAACGCGGCCTTTTTCAGCCACTTCATCGGGCGCGTAATCCCAAATTCCGACTTCAGAGGCGAGGGTGATGAGTTTATCTTTGGTGATCACATAACGCGCAGGGCGAAGGCCATTGCGATCAAGGTTACAAGCAGCATAACGGCCATCCGATAACACAATGCCAGCTGGGCCATCCCATGGCTCCATGTGTTTTGAGTTAAAGTCGTAAAAGGCACGAAGGTCTGGGTCCATATCAGGGTGATTTTGCCACGCCGGCGGCACTAACATACGCATGGCACGGAAAATATCCATTCCCCCCGCTAAAAACAGATCGAGCATGTTGTCTAAGCTTGATGAATCGGAACCTGTTTCATTGACAAATGGCGCGGCGGTTTGCAGATCCGGTAGTAGGGGAGAGGCAAATTTGTAAGCCCGTGCTCGCGCCCATTGACGGTTCCCTTCGATAGTATTGATTTCACCATTGTGCGCTAAGTAGCGGAACGGCTGTGCTAGTGGCCAACGTGGCTGAGTATTGGTTGAAAAGCGCTGGTGGAACAAGCAAATGGCTGATTCCATCCGTAGATCAGCTAGGTCAAGATAAAAGCGCGGTAGGTCTGCAGGCATGCACAAGCCTTTGTAAACAATGACTTGAGTCGATAGTGAGCAAATATAGAAATCACGATCTTCGGTGATCTGTTTTTCAATGCGACGGCGAGCAATGTAAAGGCGTCGTTCAATGTCTCGTTCACGCCAACCCGCTGGAGCACTAATAAAGACTTGTTGAATATCAGGCACGGATTCGGCAGCAATAGGGCCAAGTACAGCTTGGTTCGTTGGTACGGTTCGCCAACCTGTCACTGTGAGTGTTTCTTGCGCCAGTTCTTTGTTGATAATATCGCGCGCTGATTGCGCTTTGACCGGATCTTGGCTGAAGAAAATCATACCAATTGCATACTGTTTGGCGAGCTTCCAGCCTTTTTCTTCAGCGATGAGTCGTAGGTAACTATCTGGTTTTTGTAGTAATAGACCACAGCCATCACCGGTTTTACCATCGGCTGCGATGCCGCCACGGTGAGTCATGCGATCTAATGCTGAAATCGCGGTTCTGACTAATTTATGGCTGGTTTGGCCTTCCATGTGGGCGATCAAACCAAATCCACAGTTGTCTTTCTCTAAACTTGGATCATATAGAGCCATTGCAATTCTCCCTTTGCTTCTCTGTCATCCAGACAGTAAATGACTAACTATTCTATTTTTGTTGTTTTAAGTGGGTAATTATGCGTTCATTCTCAATTTAAATTTTAACAAAAATGATTATTTTAATTTTCACTGACTTCACAACCTATAGCTTATGGTGCAAAAGGTCAAGTTGTTGGTGAAAAATCATGTTGCAATGGGATTTACCACCTAATCATCTAGATTAATATAATATATTCAATGAGATAGAATTTTTGTTGTTACAGTTTGTTAACGTGGGTAATCTCATGGAATAAGAATTAGCCATAAAAAAGGCCAGCATTAAATGCTGGCCAAAAAGTAGAACGTTGGAAGGAATCATCGCTGCTTAGCGCTCTGGATCACCTTGAACCAGCGCAAAGAGCGCGAGGCACTAGGCTGAAAGCATCAATGAGTCGGCTTTCGCTTCTAAGTTGGTGTTGCCCATCAAGTAAGCGTCGATCTCGCGTGCGCACTCGCGCCCTTCATTGATACAACGTACGACTAACGATTGTCCTGTGCGCATATCACCGGCAGCGAAAACACCTTTTTGGTTGGTCGCAAAACCTTGTGTTGCCACATTACCACGCTCATCTAACTTGATATCAAGCTGAGCAAGTACACCATGTGGTTCTGGATGTAAAAAGCCCATAGCAAGGAAAGCCATATCACACGCAATAATACGTTCACTGCCCGCGACTTCATCAAAGTTCGGGCGCTCACCCGGTTTTGCATCTTGCCAAACGATATCAGCAACACGTAGCCCCGTGACTTGACCTTGCTCGTTGCCGAGGAACTCTTTGGTCAGAATATTCCAATGACGTTCGCAGCCCTCTTCGTGGGAGGTTGAGGTGCGCAAAATCATTGGATACTGCGGCCAAGGCATGTTGGCTGGGCGTTTATTGGCCGGGATCGGCATGATTTCAACTTGCGTGATGCTTGCGGCGCCGTGTCGGTTTGAGGTTCCGACACAGTCAGAACCAGTATCACCACCACCAATTACCACCACATGTTTGCCCTTAGTGTGGATCTCATCAGTTTTAAGATCCATGTTATTCGCGCGGCGGTTATTTTGTGCCAGAAACTCCATCGCAAAATGAACCCCTTTTAACTCGCGCCCCGGAATCGGCAGGTTACGAGGCACGGTAGAGCCACCAGTAAGCAAGATGACATCAAACTCTTGGCGCAGTTGTTGTGCGTTGATATCAACACCGATATGTGCGTTTACTTCAAACTTGACGCCCGCTTCTGCCATCAAATTGATTTTGCGATCAATAACGTCCATACCCAGTTTGAAATCCGGAATGCCAAAACGCAGCAGGCCGCCGACTTTTTCATCACGTTCAAACACAGTAACTGAGTGACCCGCGCTGTTCAACTGCTCAGCTGCGGCCAAACCTGCCGGGCCAGAGCCAATGATAGCGATGGTTTTTCCAGTACGAGAACGCGGCTTTTTCGCTTTGGCATAGCCTTCGCGATAAGCCGTTTCCACGATGGTTTTTTCGATATTACAGATAGTAATGGGATCTTGGTTGATCCCGAGTACGCACGAACTTTCGCAAGGTGCAGGACACACGCGGCCTGTAAACTCGGGGAAGTTATTGGTTGAGCTTAAGATCTTCCAAGCTTCTTCCCAACTATCACGATAAACGGCATCGTTAAATTCAGGAATAATGTTACCGATAGGGCAACCGTTATGGCAAAACGGTACTCCGCAGTCCATGCAACGAGACGCTTGAGTATTAATTTTGCTACCAAACTCTTCGTTGAGGACAAACTCTTGGTTGTTTTGAATGCGAACCGTTGGATCGAGCTTTTTTGGCAGCTCGCGGCCATGTTCTAAAAATCCAGTAGGCTTACCCATTTATACGGCCTCCACTTCTTCCGTTTGTACTTGCGCAGCTGCAGCCTTGCGTTTTTGAAGAACCGCTTTGTAGTCACGCGGCATCACTTTCACCATTTGGGTAAGGTTTGCTTCAAAATTATCAAGGAATAACTGAGCCACTTCACTTCCTGTGAACTGAACATGTTTGTTGAGCATCTCACGTAGCAGATCGGTATCTTCTTGTTGCAGTGGGTCGAGATCAACCAATTCAGCGTTAAGCTTAGTTTCGAAGTCTCCATGCCGATTCCACACGTAGGCTACACCGCCGCTCATGCCAGCCGCAAAGTTACGTCCTGTCGAACCTAGGATCACTGCGACGCCACCTGTCATGTATTCACAGCCGTGATCGCCGATACCTTCTACGACTACTTTAGCTCCTGAGTTACGCACGCAGAAACGTTCTCCAGCAAGGCCGCGAATATAGGATTCACCAGAAGTTGCGCCATAGAAACAGACGTTACCCACCACGATGTTATCTTGCGCAATGATGGTTGAGCGCGTGTCAGGGTAGAGCACTAACGTACCGCCAGATAAGCCTTTGCCCCAATAATCGTTGGCATCACCTTCCACTTCAAACGTCACCCCTTTAGCAAGGAATGCCCCGAATGATTGTCCTGCGGAGCCGTTGAATTTAACTTTCATTGGCTGAGGTAGACCTTGGTCTTTATATACCTTCGATATTTCGTTCGACAGCATAGTACCCGTGCTACGGTCAGTGTTGACGATAGGGAAGACCGCGTTAACCGCTTCGCCTTTCTCAAGCGCGGGGTTGGCTACTTGAATTAGCTGACGATCTAGCACGTTTTCTAGATGATGATTTTGTTTGGTTTGGCAATAAACACCATCTTCTGCACGAGGCTCTTGAATGTACAACACTGGTGACAAATCGAGGTTTTTGTATTTCCAGTGGTTGATGTTGTCACGCACTTTCAGTTTATGCGATTGGCCAACCATTTCATCGATAGTACGGAAACCCAGTTCAGCCATGATTTCACGTAAGCCTTGCGCCATGTATTGGAAGAAGGTGACCACATCGTCTACGCGGCCATCAAAGCGCTCACGCAAGGTTTTGTTTTGTGTCGCAATCCCTACTGGGCAGGTGTTTTTATGACACTTACGCATCATGATACACCCTTCAACCACTAGCGCAGCGGTGGCAATTCCCCACTCTTCCGCGCCTAACAATGTCGCCATTGCAAGGTCACGTGGTGTTTTCATCTGACCGTCACTTTGCACCACAATGCGATTACGCAGGCCATTTTTAAGCAAGGTTTGGTGCGTTTCAGCAAGGCCGAGCTCCCAAGGTAAGCCTGTGTGACGAATCGAAGACATCGGTGATGCACCTGTGCCGCCATCATAGCCAGCAATTAATACCACATCCGCTTTGGCTTTAGCCACACCGGAGGCGATAGTACCAACCCCGGCTTCGGAAACTAATTTCACGTTGACGCGGCCAGTACGGTTCGCATTTTTCAAATCAAAGATCAGTTGCGCCAAATCTTCGATCGAATAGATATCGTGATGTGGTGGTGGTGAAATAAGACCGACTCCCGGAGTCGAGTGGCGTGTCGCACCGATCCAATCATCGACTTTATCACCCGGCAGTTGCCCACCTTCACCTGGTTTCGCGCCTTGAGCCATTTTGATCTGTAGTTCATCGGCATTGGTGAGGTAGTAGGAGGTCACGCCAAAACGACCAGAAGCGACCTGTTTAATTGCAGAGCGTTCCCAATCGCCATTTTCTTTGCGTTCAAAGCGTGCTGGATCTTCACCGCCTTCACCCGAGTTGGATTTCGCGCCAATACGGTTCATCGCCACGGCTAACGTTGAGTGCGCTTCGTAGGAGATTGAACCAAACGACATGGCACCGGTTGCGAAGCGTTTTAAAATACGTTCAATCGGTTCCACTTCCTCAATGGGAATCGAACCGGCTGGATTTTTAACAAAATCAAGCTGGCTACGCAGCGTGGCAGCGTTGTCGCCTTGGTCATCTACCGCTTTCGCGTATTGCTTGAACTGCACATAATCTTTGTTGCGTGTTGATTGTTGCAGCAACGAAATCGTCTCTGGGTTAAACAGGTGTTTTTCGCCACGCTGTTTCCACTGATAAACGCCGCCCACATCCAACACTTGCACTGGAACTTCGCGAGTCGGGTAGCCCACGCGATGGCGAACTAACACCTCTTTTGCGATGTCATCAATGGTCAAACCTTGGATGCGCGATACAGTGCCAGTAAAGTACTTATCTACCACTGATTTGCTGATGCCCAACGCTTCAAAAATTTGCGCACCGTGGTAAGACTGCAATGTGGAGATGCCCATTTTGGAGAAGATCTTCAGCAGCCCGCCGTTGATGCCTTTGCGGTAATTGTCAAACAGATCTTTCGCTGCAATGGTCGGGTCGAGTTTTTTGACTCGTTGTAAATCGATAATGGTTTCAATGACTAAATACGGGTTAACCGCATTTGCGCCATAGCCAATCAATGTCGCAAAGTGGTGCGTTTCACGCGCGTCGCCGGTTTCTACCACTATGTCACATTTAGCTCGTAAGCCTTTGCGGATCAGGTGGTGATGAACTGCACCGACAGCGAGCATTGCAGGGATCGCCGCATGGTTTGAGTTTACCGCGCGGTCAGTCAATAAAATAATCGAGTAACCATCGATAACCGCATCTTCTGCATATTGGCAAATGCGTTTCAGCGCGCGTTCCAATTTGCCTTGATCTTCACTGGCTTGAAATACGATATCTAAGGTTTTCGCTTGCAGATGTTCGTTATCAATAGCGCGCAGTTTCTCAAGCTCAGAGTTGGAAAGAACCGGAGATTCCAATTCGACTTTTAAGCAGTGCAGGGGGGTCTCTGTCAGTAAGTTCTGATCTTTACCGAGGTAAGTATTGAGCGACATCACCATTCTTTCACGGATCGGGTCGATCGGTGGGTTGGTGACTTGAGCAAACAGTTGCTTAAAGTAGTTGGAGAGATGCTGTGATTGATGCGAAAGCACTGCCAGAGGCCAGTCTGCCCCCATGGCCGAAAGCGGTTCATAACCGGTTTTTGCCAAAGGAAGAATGATTTCATTCACCTCTTCTGAGCTGACGCCAAACGACTGTTGGCGGGACATTAGACGCTCAGGAGCAGGTTGGCTGTACTGGTTGCTCGCTTCAGGCAGTTTTTTCAAGCTGAGGAGGTTCTCTTCAACCCATTTGGCGTAGGGCTGAGCATTCGCAATGCTGTCTTTCACTTCCTCATCAGAAATGATGCGTCCTTGCTCTAAATCAGCGACAAAGATACGTCCGGGCTGTAAACGGCCGCGGTATTCCACGTTCTCTGGTGCAATTTCAACCACGCCAGATTCTGAAGCCATGATCAGAAAATCATCTTTAGTCACGGTATAACGTGATGGGCGCAGGCCGTTACGGTCCAGTGTTGCGCCAACTTGTACACCATCAGTAAAACATACTGATGCTGGGCCATCCCACGGTTCCATGACGTTAGCATGGTATTGGTAAAATGCGCGGCGGGTTGGATCCATATTTTTATTTTCTTGCCACGCTTCAGGGATCATCATCATCAGGGCGTGTGGCAGGCTGCGGCCAGACAGAACCAGTAACTCTAATGCCATATCGAAGTTGGCGGAATCTGAACTGCCTTCTTGGCAAATTGGCAGCAGCATGTCGATTTCAGCTTGTGTAAACAAATCTGATTCGAGGATCGCTTCGCGCGCTTTCATCCAGTTTAAATTGCCGCGAACTGTGTTGATTTCGCCGTTGTGCGCAATGTAACGGAAAGGCTGAGCTAAGCGCCATTTAGGGAATGTATTGGTCGAAAAACGAGAATGCACCAGCGCCAGCGCGGTCACCATGGTCGGATTTTGTAGATCAAGGAAGTACTGTGGTACTTGCTCTGTGGTGAGCTGACCTTTATACACCAAGGTTTTGTAAGACATGGAGTTGATGTAAAAATCATCACCAATGTTGGACACACTTTCTAAGCAGACTCGAACGGTGTAATTACGCAGAACGTACAATTTACGCTCTAATTCTGCGGGGGTGGTACTTGGGCCACCGGAGATGAAAACGTGCTCAAATTGAGGCTCAGTGCTAAGTGGGTCTGCGCCAATCATGGAGTTATCGGTTGGCAAAACGCGATAACCCAGTACTTCTAAATCGAGTCTCTTGGCGTTGCGTTCTAAAATATCACGACACTGGGCGCGTTTGTGCTCATCTCTTGGAAACAGCACCACGCCGACGCCGTACTTTTCAAACGAAGGCAGTTTTAAGCCAAGTTTAACGGTCTCTTCAAGTAAAAACTCATGGGGTTTTTGTAATAAGATACCTGCGCCATCACCAGAACATGGGTCACAGCCTTGGCCACCACGGTGTTCCATACGAGCAAGCATGTCTAAAGCTTGAGTCACAACTTGGTGAGACTTACGGTTTTTCAGGTGGGCAACAAAACCGATACCACAAGCGTCATGCTCCAATTCAGGAGTATATAGACCTCGTGAATCCTGCTCTCTATCTACCATAGATACATCCTTCCAGTTCAATTTAGACGCACGTGTGCTAAGGCATACTTAGCGATGCGACTTGTCCTTTAATTGTTATCAATCTAAACCTGCCTGTGTTGGCGGGTTCGAATCCTTTCCGTCTCTCGCCGGAAAAATATGGCGAGAAAAACATTCCTTAGTGATATTCAATTTATTTATGCCACTTGCTAGTGGTTTGTATAGGAGGGGTGCGAATATCACCGATTTTTCCACAACTATTTATGTAAGGAATATCACAAAAAATAGGGTGGATGTGTAAGTATCCTACAATTTTGTTTATAGGAATTCCAACGAAAACTCATTTTAGTCGCCCATTTTTTTCGTTAAAAATGCATGTACCGTTTAACATTGGTGCAACATTAAGCAAATAACGCTGTTTTTATGAATGTTTATTGATTTTTGTTAGGTTGGAGAGTGTTTGATACGGCTACTCTTTGTGAATTTATTTTGCAGGGATGTAATTTAGTTACATAAATCTAACTGAGATTCATTACTATCTATAAGCGGTATTTCTTCAATGCAATTACATCAACTGGTTAACACGATCGGCCAAGATCTGCAGCGCCGTTATGGCGAAAAAGTTCACAAGCTGACCCTGCATGGTGGGTTTAGCTGTCCGAATCGAGATGGCACGATTGGGCGAGGTGGTTGCACCTTCTGTAATGTCGCTTCTTTTGCTGATGAAGAAACACAAGCCCAAAGTATTGAGCAGCAATTGACAGAACGCGCTGGTGAAATCAAACGTGCCAAAAAATATCTCGCGTATTTTCAAGCTTATACCAGTACCTATGCGGAAGTGCAGGTGTTGAAAAATATGTATCAGCAAGCGCTTCAATCGGCTGACATTGTTGGGTTATGCGTCGGCACTCGGCCTGATTGTGTACCCGATGCTGTGCTCGATTTATTGGCCGATTATGTGCGACAAGGTTTTGAAATTTGGCTCGAACTGGGTTTGCAAACCGCCAATAATCAAACACTCAAACGGATCAACCGTGGTCATGATTTTGAATGTTATGCGTTGATCACTGAGCGCGCTCGAGCCTTGGGGATCAAAGTATGCACGCATCTCATTGTGGGGCTACCTAAAGAAACGCGTACCGATAATCTTCAAACCTTAAAGCAAGTCTTAGCGGTAGGCACTGATGGTATCAAGTTGCATGGGCTGCATATTGTTGAAGGCAGTACGATGGCCAAAGCGTGGCGAGCAGGAAAATTACAAGCGCCAACGTTAGAAGAGTATGTTTCCATTGCGAGTGAATTGATTCAAATGACGCCACCTGAGATCATTTATCACCGAGTCTCGTCAGCCGCCCGGCGGCCGACCCTGCTTGCGCCACTGTGGTGTGAAAATCGTTGGCTTGCGATGACCGAAATAGGTCGAGCACTTAATCAAGGTGGCGCGCAAGGCTCACGCTTAAGTCGAGCGTTTGTCTATACGCTTCCAAACAGCTAAAGATTCAAGCAATTTCGCAAATCCTTGTGATTAACTTGGCTGACGAATCGACGTTAAACGCGTTAGACTAGTGGCACTGTTATTACATGGAAGTGTTTAATGAAACCCATGAAAAACCTTGCCCAGTACTATGTCGACCTATTGGTCAAACTGGGCATTCTCCGTTTCTCCATTCTTCTTGCGCTCGCTTTAGTGGCCTTGGCAGTGGTGGTGCAAGTTGGTATCACGTTGGTGCTCAATGGTTATGTTGATGATATCGACATTGTTCGTTCTGTCTTTTTTGGTTTATTGATCACGCCTTGGGCGGTCTATTTTCTTTCAGTGGTGGTCGATCAGTTAGAAGAGTCACGTCAACGCCTCTCGAAGTTGGTTTCTAAGCTCAAAGACATGCGCTCACGCGATCAAGAGCTCAATTATAAGCTTCAGCAAAATATCGAAAAACTCAACCAAGAAATTGAAGAGCGAATTAAGGCAGAGGAAGCGCGTGAAGAGGCGATGGCCGATTTAGAAAATGAGGTCTATCAACGCGAAAAAACGCAGCTTGAATTGGCAGAAAGAACCGCCTTATTGCGCTCTTTTATCGATGCCTCTCCTGATCTGATTTACTACCGTAATGCGAACGGCGTTTTTTCTGGCTGCAACCGAGCGATGGAAGAGCTAACGGGCAAGCGTGAGCATCAGTTGGTTGGGTTAACTCCGTGGGATGTCTATAGCAAAGAAGTCGCGCAACAGATCGTTGAAACTGACGAAAAAGTGTTTGCTGACAATCAAGCCATCACTTATGAGCAGTGGCTTGAATACCCTGATGGTCGCAAAAACTATTTTGAACTGCGCAAAGTCCCTTTTTATAGCAAAGATGGTCGCCACTTAGGGTTGGTGGGCTTTGGGCGAGACATTACCGAACGTAAACGCAATCAAGAGTCTTTGGAAAAAGCGAGCCGGGATAAAACCACTTTTATTTCGACCATCAGCCACGAATTGCGCACACCACTCAACGGTATCGTTGGTTTGAGCCGCATGTTGCTCGATAGCCCCATGACCCCAGAACAGCGTAAGTACATGCAGACCATTAATGTCAGTGCCATTACGTTAGGTAATATCTTCAACGATATCATTGATATGGATAAGTTTGACCGCCGGAAACTAGAACTACTGCCAGCGCCGTTGAATTTTGAAGAATTTGTTGCTGAAATTGAAAGCATCTCGGCGTTGATGGCTGAGCAAAAAGGGCTTAGGTTTGATCTCGAGCGGCTCAGTGATTTACCTGTTGCGATTGAAGTGGATGCTACGCGCCTGCGTCAGGTATTGTGGAACCTGATAAGTAATGCGATGAAATTTACCAAAGAAGGTGGCGTCGTCATGACGGTCTGCGCTGATATTGAGGATAAGTTTGCGCACATTACCATGGAAGTTGAAGACACAGGCATTGGTATACCAGAGGCTGAACTCGATAAAATCTTCGCCATGTATTACCAAGTTAAATCGGGTAAGGACAATTTGCACGCTGTTGGCACGGGGATTGGCTTAGCGGTATCTCGCCAGTTAATCAACTTAATGGATGGTGATATTTCTGTGAGCAGTGAAGAAGGTTTTGGTAGCACCTTCACCGTTTCAATTCGTGTGCCTTTGGCACAAGATGCCCAATTCAAACCAACGTTACCCGTTCCTCAAAAAAGTTTAGCCATTTTTATGGTTGAAGATATTGAGCTCAATATTACAGTTGCTCGTTCTTTGCTAGAAAGTTTAGGACACACGGTTACCGTCGCTATGACAGGTGAAGAAGCCAAACAAAAATTTGTGCCGCAAGAGTACGATCTGGTTTTCCTCGACATTCAACTGCCAGACATGACCGGGTTTGATGTCGCTGCGTTTTATCGAGAAACTTATGATAACCTTCCGCCACTTGTTGCATTGACCGCCAACGTATTGAAAAATAAAGCTGAATATCTAGAGAAAGGGATGGATGACGCGATCAGTAAACCATTGTCAGTACTGGCGATTCAAGAGGTGATTGCAAAATTCACCCATAGTGAGGCGACTCAACTTGCCGACGCTAAGGTTAAGGCTGCCTCAGTAGAACACAGTGAGTTGAACACGCATTTGCTCGATCTTGAAATGCTTGAGTCTTATATCGATATTGTTGGCCCGAAACCTGTGCTGGAAAGTATCCAAATGTTCGAGCAGATGATGCCCAGTTACGTTGAAGTGCTAGACTCCAATATGGTAGCAAAAGATCAAGCAGGCATTGTTTCAGAAGCACACAAAATCAAGGGTGCTGCGGGTTCAATTGGTTTGAAACACATCCAAAACGTTGCACAAAAGGCACAGTCACCAGAGCTACCTGCTTGGTGGGAAAATATTGGTGACTGGATAGATGAAATTAAAAATGGGTATCAACACGATATTCAAGTCTTGAAACAATGGTTAACTCAAAGGTAATGGTATGAAAAAAATCGGGTTGGCTTCATTAGTCATGGCGCTACTATCTGGCTGTAGTTCACCGCAAGTGAATTGGCTGCAGGACAGCAGTGCCGTGATATCAAATATCACCATTGGGTTGAAAAGTAACCTTTGGATCAATCAAATGCCTACAGCTAATGAGAGCGAAATACCTCTTGTGCATGGGACATTAAGATTGGATTCGTCGGCAATATTACCTGCCAATTTAACGATTGACGCGTTGATGGTCCAGCAAAGGGATAAAAATTGGCTGGTGGGCAGTGAATCGTTAGATTTACGGACTCAAAGTGAAGATCAATGGGAAGTTGTGTTTGAATGGCCGATGCAGCTTAATGTGGATAAGCCCGTTAATGTAGCTTTGCAATTGAGCGATGGTACAACAGCGCAGTGGCTTATCGAAAAGAGCGTCTTCATCGACAAAGTCTATTAGATTTATAGAACGGCTCCACGCGCAGTAGTCAGCCATGAAAAAAGCCCTTTAACCTGAGGTTAAAGGGCTTCTAACTATCTGGGGGTAGACGTTTAGTCTTCTAGATCACCACAGAAGCGGTAGCCTTCGCCATGAATTGTGGCGATGATCTCTGGCGTACCTGAGACTGATTCAAAGTGTTTACGGATACGACGAATCGTCACATCTACTGTTCTGTCGTGTGGTTTCAATTCACGGCCAGTCATCTTTTTAAGCAAATCTGCGCGAGTTTGGATTTTTCCTGGGTTCTCACAGAAGTGCAGTAAAGCGCGGAATTCTGAGCGAGGAAGCTTGTAGCCTTCACCATCCGGATTCACTAAAGAGCGGCTATTGATATCCAATACCCAACCGTTGAACTCATATTTTTCCACACTGCGTTTCTCTTCTTGAGTCGTATTGGTATTCATTGAACGACCTAGAAGATTACGAGCACGAATCGTCAGTTCACGTGGGTTAAATGGTTTGGTGATGTAGTCATCAGCCCCGATCTCTAAACCGAGGATTTTATCAACTTCATTATCACGACCAGTCAAAAACATCAGTGCAACATTAGCCTGTTCACGAAGCTCACGAGCTAACAGAAGGCCGTTTTTACCTGGTAAATTGATGTCCATAATGACCAAGTTAATGGGGTTATCAGACAGCACATGGTGCATCTCTTCACCGTTACTGGCCTCAAAAACAGCGTATCCCTCTGCTTCAAAAATACTCTTAAGAGTGTTACGAGTTACTTGCTCATCTTCAACGATAAGAATCTGCGGGGTTTGCATTGGCGGTACCTAAACTTGTGAAAAAATTGTGCTAATAGAATTAATTGTAGGCAAAAAATTGCAACATACAGGTAATCTGCTGCCGATAATAAACTAAAGTTTTGAAAAAAACACTTACTTCAGTTGCCCGCCGTCCTTAGGCATATCTTGCATTGAGGTCTCCATACCCTCGGTGTTCTACTAGTCTTTAAGGCGGATTCTATAATGTTAACAGCATGCTAACAACGGCAGAATGTTAATTCCAATCACTTTGTTGATTTACATCAAGAGTTCTAATGTAACAAATATTAATCGTCTTAAGCAGTTGTAAATTTACACCACATTACCCATGCAAATAGCATGCTTTTTGGGGATTTTCGCTGGGGATGGTAGCATTAGGCGTAATGGGCTTTACCTCACATAGAAATTTACCAGCAAAGAACTTGTTAACTCGATACTTGTCAAAAAATGGGAATTGCGTAAAAAATCAACGTTTACAGCGGGGGATATCGCACTATTATGGATGTCACCAATATGAATATTCAGTCTTTTAAATGCAGTTGGCCGCCAAGTTATGCTCATTCTCAGCGGGTTTTTCTTTGCATCGTTTGTATGAATAGGTGAGTAAAGTATCTGGCATTATGGTTGATTGAGCTGTGGTTTTACAGCGCGTCTAATGTGTCAGATGAAAATAATAAACAATAATCAAGGAAGAAGGATGATAGATATCACACCAGATATTTGCGATAAATTTGAATCGCAAATCAATATATTGGATTTGCCTTTGCAAACTTTTGGTTTAAGGAGTGCTTTTTGGGGGCAAATTGTCACCGTGCGTTGCTATCACGATAACTCTAAAGTTCGTGACGTATTAAGCCAAAATGGTAAAGGGAAAGTTTTAGTCGTCGATGGTAACGGTTCGTGTCAAAGAGCGTTATTGGGTGACCAACTGGCGATCATGGCGATTGAAAACGGTTGGGAAGGGGTCATCATTTATGGAGCGATACGCGATGTTGCTGCGTTATCGCAAATGGATTTAGGCGTGAAAGCGTTAGCGAGTTGTCCACTTAAGACCGATAAGAGAGGTGCAGGCGAAATTAATGTGACGCTGACTATCCTCAACCAGATGATTCAGCCGGGTGACTATGTTTATGCCGATTGGAATGGTGTTTTAACGTCAACTCAAGCGCTAGACTGGCACTAGAATCTGAAACCCACCCCAAATTGAACGCCTTGTTGCCACTCTTGATAATCAAGGGTGGCATGTAAATCAACGTTTTCTGACAGTTGAAGTCTGCTAGATAGCTCCGCCGCCATAGCATCGGCACTGCTCGTATCATTCGGATTACTGGCGGCTGACCGTAAGGTGCTTTTTAGTGATAATTTTGGGGTTAGCTGGTAGCTAAGGCCACTTAAAAAACCACTTTCGGATCCGTAGTCGGAATTATTTATCCTCGCTCCAATGTACAGATCTAAATTGTCAAAAAGGTTATAAGAATAACCGCCATCAATAGTCCAACTATCAAATTGTTGACCATCACTTTCGCTTGAAAGAAATAAGCGATGTGGAGATTGGCTCTGTGAAGAAGGAAGTGCAGGTAAGGTATTGGCCATGCTAGATAAAGAGATAAGCAGAAATAAACATAGTGCAACTTTTAGTTTCATCTGCCTCTCCTTATTATTGTTTTGAGTTACTGCGTCCACTGCGGTAACAACAATTAAAGCACAAATTTCACACGATGACAGCGTTATGTATATAGCATTTTGTTATTTGCTTATGTGTAAAATGGTTGCACTTAATGTGCAATGAGTATCTTATTTGTGTTGTGTTTTTTAATTTGATTAATTCGGAATGACTATAAAAAATAGCAGATTTTCGTTGACTAATGATGACGAAGTAAGGTAAACGTAAAGGCAATTAAACACACGAGTATTTAAATTTTTCTATGTTACAGCGCAGCCTAGTAGTAATGACAACCACCATTATTATTACCGACATGACACATGTTGGGGCGGGCCGCTGAGCGAAAAGTTTTTACAAAAAAGGCCTGTATCCCACCAGATACAGGCCTTTTTTTATACCAATTTGAACTGTTTTGGAGGAAGGGATGCGAGTATTAAAGTTTGGAGGTTCATCGTTAGCCGATGCTGATCGTTTTTTAAGGGCGGCAGATATCATCGTTAACAATGTACAGCAAGAAGAAGTCGCCGTTGTGCTCTCTGCACCGGGAAAAACCACCAATAAATTAGTGGCAGTTATTGAGAGTGCTTTGCGTAATGGCGAAGCAGAACGCCAAATAGCGGAGCTTGAATTCTCATTTTTCGATCTACTCGCTGGCATCAAAGCACAATTACCTAATGTGGATTCGGCCGCTTTTGACAATCAAGTAAAAACGTCACTGTCTCAGCTGCGTCAATTTGTACACGGCATTAATTTACTCGGTATGTGCCCAGACAACGTCAATGCGCGCATTATCAGTAAAGGTGAGCGAGTCTCTATCCAACTGATGAAAGCGGTACTTGAAGCAAAAGGACAAGCGGCTGCATTGATTGACCCAGTACAATATCTTTTTGCTAAAGGTGAGTACCTTGAGGCAATGGTCGATGTTGAGATCTCCACGCAAAATTTCAAGCAAAATCCACTTCCGCAAGCGCATGTTAACATTATGCCGGGTTTCACGGCTGGTAATGAAAAGGGTGAATTGGTCTGTCTAGGCCGTAATGGCTCGGATTATTCTGCGGCTGTGCTTGCGGCATGTTTACGTGCAGATTGTTGTGAGATTTGGACCGATGTCGATGGCGTTTATAACTGTGACCCACGTTTGGTTGCGGATGCTCGTTTATTAAAATCACTCAGCTACCAAGAAGCGATGGAGCTTTCGTATTTTGGCGCGTCAGTGTTACATCCCAAAACCATTGCACCGATTGCACAATTTCATATTCCGTGTCTTATCAAAAACAGTTTTAACCCTCAAGGCGCAGGTACGCTGATTGGTCAAGATACAGGTGAAGATAAGCTTGCTATCAAAGGTATTACTACACTCAATAATTTGACTATGGTCAACGTCTCCGGCCCTGGCATGAAAGGCATGGTCGGCATGGCTAGCCGTGTGTTTGGCGCGATGTCTGCCGCAGGCGTTTCTATTGTGCTGATTACGCAATCCTCTTCAGAATACAGCATCAGTTTCTGTATTGAGGCGCAAGATAAAGCCCTTGCCAAAAGAGCATTATCGGAAGCGTTTGAACTGGAATTAAAAGATGGCCTACTTGAGCCTGTCGAGTTTATGGATGACGTTGCGATTGTCACTCTGGTTGGTGACGGCATGCGCACTTCGCGCGGAGTGGCTTCTCAATTTTTCTCATCGCTGGCTGAAGTTCACGTCAATATTGTTGCCATTGCACAAGGCTCTTCCGAGCGAGCTATTTCGGCGGTGATTCCAGAAGATAAAATTTCAGAAGCGATCAAGGCTTGTCATGAAAATCTCTTCAATTCTAAGCATTTCTTGGATGTGTTTGTGGTCGGTGTCGGCGGTGTCGGAGGCGAATTAGTTGATCAAATTCATCGTCAGCAAGCCAAACTAGCCGATAAAGGAATTGTGATTCGAGTGTGTGGCCTTGCGAATAGTAAGGCACTATTGCTGGATAGCGAAGGCTTGCCGCTGGAGCATTGGCGTGATCGAATGCATAGCGCGAGTGAAGAATTTAGCCTCGCAAGGCTTATCTCTCTAGTGCAGCGTAACCATATCATTAACCCTGTCTTAGTTGATTGTACTTCCAGTGAAGTGATCGCCAACCAGTACGCCGAATTTTTGGCTGCGGGTTTTCATGTTGTGACGCCTAATAAAAAAGCCAATACCGCAAGCATGGCCTACTATCACCAGCTGCGTGAAGTGGCGCGCAACTCGCGCCGTAAACTGATGTACGAAACGACGGTTGGTGCTGGTTTACCTGTGATTGAAAACTTGCAAAATCTCATTGCCGCTGGTGATGAGTTGGAAAAATTCAGCGGTATTTTATCTGGCTCTCTTTCGTTTATTTTTGGCAAACTGGATGAAGGTATGACTCTTAGTCAAGCTACGCAGCTAGCTAAAGACAAAGGTTTTACTGAGCCTGACCCTCGTGATGATCTGTCGGGAATGGATGTGGCTCGCAAGCTGTTAATTTTAGCTCGTGAGGCGGGAATGCCTTTAGAGCTGGATGACGTAAAAGTCGATCTTGCTTTGCCGCCGGGTTTCGATATTTCGGGTACAGTTGAAGAGTTTATGGCGCGCTTGCCGCAGGCTGATGCTTATTTCCAAGAGCTATCCACTAAGGCAGCAGCCGAAGGTAAGGTATTACGTTATGTTGGTGAAATATCAGAGGGCCAATGCAAGGTGAAAATTGCAGTGGTCGATGAAAATGACCCAATGTTTAAAGTCAAAGATGGTGAGAATGCACTGGCGTTTTATAGCCGTTATTATCAACCGATTCCATTGGTGTTGCGTGGTTATGGGGCGGGTACAGAAGTAACAGCAGCAGGGGTGTTTTCTGATGTGATGCGCACCTTAGGTTGGAAGTTAGGGGTTTAATTGATGAGTTCAAGTGACATGAGTGTAGTGGTGTATGCCCCAGCTTCAATTGGTAATGTGAGCGTTGGGTTTGATGTTTTAGGGGCGGCCGTGTCGCCAATTGATGGTAGTTTATTGGGGGATCGCGTTGAAGTTAAAGCGGGCAGTGAACCTTTTGTACTCGAAACAGCAGGTCGCTTTGTTGACAAGCTGCCACAAGATCCAAAGCAGAATATTGTTTACGATTGCTGGCTTGTTTTTGCCAGAGAGCTTGAAAAAAAGAGCATTGCAGTAAAGCCGTTGCAAATGACGTTAGAAAAAAATATGCCGATTGGTTCAGGCTTAGGTTCGAGTGCTTGTTCAATTGTTGCAGCTTTAGATGCGTTGAACCGGTTTCACGGTAACCCACTTAATCAAACCGAGCTTTTAGCGCTGATGGGCGAAATGGAAGGCAAAATTTCAGGCGGTATACATTATGATAACGTTGCCCCCTGCTACTTAGGCGGCGTGCAATTGATGCTTGAAGAGCTAGGCATCATCAGCCAAGAAGTGCCTTGTTTTGACGATTGGTATTGGGTGATGGCGTATCCTGGGATTAAAGTTTCCACAGCCGAAGCGCGAGCGATCTTACCTTCACAATATCGTCGACAGGACATCATTGCGCATGGCCGTCATCTCGCAGGTTTCATTCATGCTTGTCACTCAGGTCAGCCTGAGCTAGCGGCTAAACTGATCAAAGACGTGATTGCTGAACCGTATCGTGAGAAACTTCTGCCCGGCTTTTCGGATGCGCGTAAATACGCTGCATCAGCCGGAGCGCTCACCACTGGCATTTCCGGCAGTGGCCCAACACTGTTCAGTATTTGCAAAGAAAAAGAGGTTGCCGAGCGAGTTGCTCGTTGGCTTGAACAACATTATGTACAAAATGAAGAAGGATTCGTCCATATTTGTCGCTTAGACAAAAATGGCTCGACCGTTACAGGAAGTGCTCTATGAAGCTTTACAACATAAAAGAAAATGATGAACAAGTCTCTTTTGGCCAAGCCGTACGCCAAGGATTAGGACGCAATCAAGGGCTATTTTTCCCAGCAGCGTTGCCTCAGTTTGAAGATATTGACGCGTTACTAGCCGAAGATTTTATCTCTCGTAGTACAAAAATTCTCAGCGCCTTAATTGGCGATGAATTACCAGCAGAGCAAGTGAATGCGATGGTTGATGCGGCTTTTCAGTTTCCAGCACCGATTAAGCAAGTGAAAGACGGCATTTATGCTCTAGAGCTTTTCCACGGTCCAACGCTGGCATTTAAAGATTTTGGTGGTCGCTTTATGGCGCAGTCACTGGCCGCCGTTTCAAATGGTGGACAGATCACCATTTTAACCGCGACTTCTGGTGATACTGGCGCTGCGGTGGCTCATGCCTTTTATGGAATGCCAGACATCAAGGTCGTGATACTTTACCCTAAAGGTAAGATCAGCCCGTTACAGGAAAAACTCTTCTGCACTCTGGGCAACAATATTCACACTGTCGCGATAAATGGTGACTTTGATGCTTGCCAAGCGTTAGTTAAGCAGGCTTTTGATGACGCTAAGCTTCGCCAAGAGATCGGTTTAAACTCTGCAAATTCAATCAATATCAGCCGTTTAATGGCACAAATTTGCTACTACTTTGAGGCCGCATCACAATTAAGCAAAGCGCAGCGTGAAAACTTAGTCATCTCCGTACCGAGTGGCAACTTTGGCAACCTAACCGCGGGTCTGTTGGCAAAAGCATTGGGCTTACCTATCAAGCGTTTTATCGCGGCAACCAATGCCAATGATACCGTTCCTCGTTACTTAGAAACGGGTCAATGGGATCCAAAACCCACGGTAGCGACCACATCGAATGCGATGGATGTGAGTCAGCCGAACAACTGGCCGCGCATCGAAGAGCTTTGTCGCTTAAAGGGCTGGGGGCTAGATACCTTAGGTAAAGGTGCGGTATCTGATGCACAAAGTGCGGATTCAGTTCGTGAACTTTACGCGCAAGGTTATTTGTGTGAACCGCATGGTGCCATTGCGTATCGAGTTTTGGATGAGCAGTTACAAGAGGGAGAAACGGGGCTATTTTTGTGTACTGCGCACCCTGCCAAATTTAAAGAAGTCGTTGACGATGTGCTAGGCACTGACATTGAATTACCTGCTCCTCTTGCAAAACATGCAGTGATGGCGTTGCTTTCTGAAGAGTTAGACAATGATTTTGACGCTCTAAAAACGGTGTTAAGACGCGTTCAGCCTTAAAGAGATCCTGATTTAATCTTATTGAAGTCAGGATGATATTCCTCTAACGATAAAAATGGCGCTCATTGAGCGCCATTTTTGGATATGAATATTCTCATCAACGCTATGATTATAGCGTCTCAGTGAAGGTACGTGCGATAACGTCACGTTGCTGTTCTTGAGTCAATGAGTTGAAACGAACAGCGTAACCAGAAACACGAATCGTCAGTTGCGGATACTTCTCAGGGTGTGCAACGGCATCTTCAAGAGTTTCACGCTTAAGAACGTTCACATTTAGGTGCTGACCGCCTTCGATGCGAGGTGCTGTTTCAATCGCAACTTCACGGCTTTCATACTCACCAAGGTCGCTGACCGCGATAACTTGATCTGCTTGGTAGCCTGCGTTAGCGGCAACGCAACGTGCTTCATTCTTTTCGTTATCGAGTAACCAGATAGAATTTAGTAGGTTGTCGTTTGCTGCTTTTGTAATTTGAATGCCTTGAATCATCACTATCTCCTAGTCCACTTAAGTGGCGTTATTGGTGTTTATTTTCTAACTTTGTTGAGTTGGTTATTATATAGCTAATATCCTTAAAAATAATATTGATTTAGGTCAAAAAACAACGATATACATTGATAATGTGGGGTTTATTTTATTGATTTAAATCAATAAAGCATTTAAAAACAATGAGTTCTATTTTTTTTTAATACATAAAATATTTTTTATGTATTGTTTTGTTGTAATTTTACTACATTTTTAGCGCGTGTTTGACCTAAGTAACAGAAAATCAGACAATTGAAGTCCAATGTTGAAAGTACAAAGTGATTTAATGACAAATAGAATTCAGGGCCGTGGAATGAAATTTATTGGTGCTCATGTATCGGCCTCTGGCGGCGTTGACCAAGCCCCATTGAGAGCGAGAGAAATTGGAGCAAATGCATTTGCTTTATTCACTAAAAACCAGCGCCAGTGGGTTGCTAAACCGCTTGAAGAGGCAACCATTCGCGCTTTTAAGGCCAACTGCCACATGCTTGGTTTTAAAAGTGAACACATTTTGCCGCATGATTCATACCTTATTAATCTGGGCGCGCCAGAAGCCGATAAGCTTGCTAAGTCACGCGAAGCTTTTATTGATGAAATGCAACGTTGCCAGCAACTGGGGCTAACGCTTCTGAATTTTCATCCGGGTAGTCACCTTAAACAAGTCTCAGAAAGTGAATGTCTTGCGACAATTGCAGAATCGATAAACCTTGCACATCAAGCCGTGCCTGAGGTCGTTGCTGTGATTGAAAACACCGCAGGGCAGGGGACGAATCTAGGCTGGCGTTTCGAACATTTAGCCGAAATTATCCAGCAAGTTGAGGATAAATCGCGAGTAGGTGTGTGCCTTGACACGTGTCATACTTTTACTGCAGGTTATGATTTGCGCACAGTTGAGGCGTGCGAGGCAACCTTCTCAGAGTTTGATAGCGTGGTTGGAATGCACTACTTACGTGCAATGCACATCAACGACTCAAAGGCAAAGTTTGCCAGCCGTGTTGACCGCCATCATTCTCTAGGGGAAGGCGAAATTGGTTGGCCATGCTTTGAATTTATTGCCAAAGATTCAAGGTTTGATGGTATCCCATTGATTTTAGAAACAATCGATCCAGACATTTGGGCCCAAGAAATTCAAACATTAAGAGATCTACACGCACAATCGGTAGATTCAGTAGCATCTTAAATAAGTTGGCATCTTTCTTTCATAAAGACAAAGGCATAGCCGCGTCAAAATGAAGGAGGATGTCACTATGTTTCATATGATCTCACGTTCACCATCAATAGCTCGACCACCAGTCCGATTGCCTATACCTAACCGACATGTGAATGGTCAAGGGCATACTCGAACGCCACAAAAATCACATTAACTGGCAAAAGCTCTGTGACATTGACTCATGCAGTGGTGGCTTTTTATGGTTACAATGCTGTAATTAGTTAATTTGCAGAGCGTTGTTATGACTCAATCATTGACTTGGCACGATGTTATCGGCCATGAAAAACAGCAGGAGTATTTTCAACAGACGATAGCGTTTGTTGAAAAGGAAAGGCTGGCGGGGAAAGTGATTTATCCACCTGCTGCTGACGTGTTTAATGCGTTTCGTTTTACCGAATTTGGCGATGTTAAGGTTGTGATTTTAGGGCAAGATCCTTATCACGGGCCAAATCAGGCTCATGGGTTATGTTTTTCGGTGTTACCCGGCGTTAAAACCCCACCTTCACTGGTGAATATCTACAAAGAGCTGGTGCAAGATATCCCCGGTTTTGTTACTCCTCAGCACGGTTACCTAAAAAGTTGGGCCGAGCAAGGGGTGCTATTGCTCAATACCGTATTGACCGTTGAACAAGGTATGGCGCATTCGCACGCTAATACTGGTTGGGAAACCTTTACCGACCGGGTGATTGAGGCGGTAAATCAGCAGCGTGAAGGTGTTGTCTTCCTGTTGTGGGGTTCACACGCGCAGAAGAAAGGCAGCATGATTGATCGCAGTAAACATCATGTATTAGTAGCACCGCATCCTTCTCCTCTTTCTGCGCATCGAGGCTTTTTGGGCTGTAAACATTTTTCAAAGACTAATCAATTGCTTATTGAGCAGGGAAAAGCGCCTGTGAATTGGCAACCCGTATTGGATAAGTGATTAATTGATGTTTTTTCGAGCAGGGTCAAAACAAGCACGCTGAAGCTTTTATACACTTATCTAAAATAAGTGTAATGGAGAAGCACAATGATGATTGAAAGGATCCGTAGAGAACACGGGTATATGGCGCGTTTGCTTGCCATTTTGCGAGATAAACAACGGCAATTGAGTAATGAACAAAGTATCAACTACTCTTTAGTGAGAGAGATTATTGACTACTTGGCGACGCATTCAGAGTCAGTACACCACCCCAAAGAAGATATTCTCTATCACTATTATATTGATCATTATGGTCAACATAATGATATTCAAAATTTAGCGAGAGAACATATAGAACTTTCTGAGAAAACTCATGCTTTTCTAGAGATTGTCGATATGATTTTGCAAGATGCAGTTGTACCACAGCACGTGTTCATCGAGCAGCTTGATGCATTTATTTCTTCCCAGAAGCGTCATCTGGAGTTAGAAGAACAATCGGTTTTACCCTTGATCAGCCGCACCTTTAATGTGACTGATTGGCAAGCGGTGGAGGCGAGCTGGCAACAATCCGAAGATGATCCAGTATTTGGTGAGACAATTGCGGAGCAGTACCAACAATTAGCTCACCGAGTTCGACAAACCGCACAAGAGTGCCAGTAATCTCTGCTGATTCAGTTAAACAAAAAAGGCACTGTTGAAGTGCCTTTTTACTCAGAGTTTTATTTGATCAGCCTCGAAGCAGACATCCATCTCCATCAATTCTCTTTGTAACCGTTTTTGATCCTGAATCGCTTCAATTTCTCGCCACATTCTTTTGACTGGTTTAGTGCGACTAGAGCGGAGTTTTGTGATTTCCATTTCCAACATTTCGTCAAATTGCAAGCTTTCCATAAGCAACCTCTTGTTGTTGTTATTACGCCATGTCGTGCTCTCTAGATAGCACAGTTTTCGCTAGCATAGCTATGATTTGTTTCTCATTTGTTTCCTTTTGATGAACCTTTTATTGGATTTTGACCAGAATTTCACAGTTTCAGAGGGATTCTTTAGTACAAAAAGGGAGCGGTTAAGCGACGCAAACGATTTTATTTGCATTTTTAAATGTTAAATAAATGTTGTTTTGAAAATTTACAATTGCCTGGTTGGTTGTTTTATGACCATTCAATAAAAAATTATCATAAATTTATGCAAGATTTAGTGGTGAAACTGATTAGCCCTTTATTCTCAAGGGGTGAGATTAAGTGAGTGCAACTGGGTTTTTATGGTTGTTTTTTATCTTTCAATGTTTCCAGTTTGGGTTGTTTTGGTTGCCAAGTTGTTGCTGTATTGGTTTGTTAAATGTTAATTAAAGGTGATTTTATAGTGAAAAATAACATTTTAACTAAACCTGTTGCATATTGATTTTTGTTCTTTCAGGTTGCATTATCCGCCCGTCAAAAATACGTTGCCCCTTCAAAAGTTGAGGCTCCTCACTTTTTGGACGAATAAAATGCATTGCATAATATCGATAAAAACATGCTGGTTAGAACGTTGACTCGCAGCATGTGCATTTTTTCGTGAAGCTTTTCGCTTAGGTCAGCGCTATCACTCTATGAGAGGTTCTTGTGACAGACTTAATCAATTTAATGAATGATTTACTTTGGGGATCCATCCTTGTTTATCTTTTAGTCGGTGTTGGTGTGTACTTCACCGTTCGCCTAGGATTCATTCAATTTCGCCATTTCGGCCACATGTTTAGTGTGTTGAAAAACAGCCGCAAAGCAGATAAAGCCGGTATTTCTTCTTTCCAAGCACTTTGTACTAGCCTTGCTGCGCGTGTTGGTACGGGAAACATGGCCGGTGTAGCCGTTGCTTTAACGGCGGGTGGTCCAGGCGCGATTTTCTGGATGTGGTTGATTGCTATGCTTGGTATGGCGACTTCATTTGCTGAAAGCACGTTGGCTCAGCTATACAAAACCCGTGACAAAGATGGTAACTACCGCGGTGGCCCTGCGTACTATATGGAAAAAGGCCTTGGTATGCGTTGGATGGGTGTGCTGTTTTCCATCTTCCTGATTATTGCTTTTGGCCTAGTATTCAATGCCGTTCAAGCTAACTCAATTGCAGGAGCTATGAAAAATGCTTTTGGATTTGATCCGCTGTATGTCGGTATCTTCATCGTTGCAATTTCGGCTTTCGTCATTTTTGGTGGTATCCGTAAAATTGCGCGTACCGCTGAGTTGATTGTACCTTTCATGGCATTAGCTTACTTAGCGATTGCGATGTTTGTCATGGTCACTAATATAGAAAAGCTACCAGCCGTATTAAGCCTTATTTTCAAAAGTGCATTTGGCCTTCAAGAAGCGGCCGCAGGCGGTTTAGGTTACGCGATTGCTCAAGCCATGATTAACGGCATCAAACGCGGTCTGTTTTCCAATGAAGCTGGTATGGGTTCAGCACCTAATGCAGCGGCTTCTGCAACGCCTTATCCGCCGCATCCTGCTTCTCAAGGTTACGTGCAAATGTTGGGTGTTTTTATTGATACGATTGTGATCTGTTCAGCAACCGTCGCCATTATTTTGATGTCGGGTGAATATGTACCGCACGGTGAAATTACCGGTATCGAGCTGACTCAGCGCGCATTAAGCTCACAAGTGGGCAGTTGGGGTGGGATTTTTGTTGCTTTTGCGATTTTCTTCTTCGCCTTTACTTCAATTATTGCCAACTACTCTTATGCCGAAACGAACCTGATTTTCTTAGAGCACAACAATAAGAAAGGGTTAACGTTGTTCCGTATTGTTTTCCTTGCCATGGTGATGTTTGGCTCATTGGCGACCTTGCCTACCGTATGGGCAATGGCGGATGTCTCGATGGGGTTAATGGCGATTGTTAACTTGGTGGCGATCATTCTGCTCTCTGGCATTGTGATTAAGCTCGCGAAAGATTATAACCGTCAGCTAGCCGCAGGTAAGGTTCCCACCTTCGATGCTAATGATTACCCTGAGTTAAAATCTCAGTTGGAAGATGGCATTTGGTACAACAACAAATAACCTGTTATCGTTACTGACGATTAAATAGATTGAAAAAGCCATGCAGACACCGCATGGCTTTTTTTGTACTCTGTGAGCCATAAAATAAGAATAGAAAGGAAGGAAAATTATGCTCATTGTTGTTTCCCCAGCCAAGACGTTAGATTACGAATCCCCGTTGGTGACAAGCAAATATACTCAGCCGGAGCTTATTGACCATTCAGCTCAGTTGATCGATGTTTGCCGTCAATTGACTCCTGCCGACATCTCAGCGTTGATGAAAGTGAGCGATAAAATTGCTGGGCTCAACGTGGCTCGCTTTGCGCAGTGGAGCCCAACCTTCACGTTGGATAATGCACGTCCCGCCATTTTGGCGTTTAAAGGGGATGTTTATACAGGATTTGAAGCAGAAACATTATCGGATGCCGGATTTGAACATGCACAACAGCATTTAAGAATGCTCTCTGGCTTGTATGGTGTATTGAAACCACTGGATCTGATGCAACCGTACCGTTTGGAGATGGGCACGAGATTGGGTAACCCGAGGGGGACTAACCTGTACCAGTTTTGGGGGGATATCATTACCGATAAACTCAATCAAGCTCTGAAAGAGCAAGGCGATGATGTGTTGATTAATCTCGCTTCCAACGAGTATTTTAAAGCGGTTAATCCGAAAAAGCTTAAGGGGAGCATCATTACTCCGGTATTTAAGGATTGTAAGAAAGGGCAATACAAAGTCATTAGCTTCTATGCTAAGAAGGCTCGTGGCATGATGGCGCGCTACATTATCGATAAACAAATCTCTTCTGTAGAGCAATTGGCTCAGTTTGACAGTGCTGGCTACTATTTTGTAGAACAGGAGTCATCAGCAACTGAGTTGGTCTTTAAACGCGAAGAGCAGTGATGTAAGAGAGGCGGTTATGTGGCAGTGGTTGAAAAAGCAGGTTGCGCGTTATGATCGCTGGTGTGAGAACATGGGTTTAACACCAGATAAAAAACGTAGCTGTGTTCCTTATCGTCAAGATCCTGTTCAGAGTAAAGAACGTGAGCGAGAATAAGAAGCTGCGTTTATTTGATACGCATTGCCATCTCGATTTTCCTATCTTTGAGCGTGAGTTTGAACACCATTTACATTTAGCTCGCCAGCAAGGGGTTGAGAAAATAGTGATTCCCGCCGTTGGTCCAAGTAACTGGCAGCGAGTAGCCGAGCTTGCTAACGGTTATCCTGAACTCTACTTTGCTCTCGGGTTCCATCCCTGTTTTTTATCAACCTCTTCCCCTGCGGATATCGACGAGCTTGAGCAAAAGTTACTTCAAAAACCAGCTCAATGCGTGGCTCTGGGGGAGTGTGGCTTAGATTTTACGACGGATATTGCTCCTGCTTTGCAAGAAACAATGTTTGAAATGCAACTAGAGCTTGCGAAGCGAGCCAGACTTCCATTGATATTACACAGCCGCAAAGCGCACAACCGCCTTATACAACTGTTAAAAAAACATCAATTTAGCCAAGGTGGAGTGCTGCATGCTTTTTCTGGCAGCGTTCAACAGGCAAACCAGTTTATTGAACTGGGTTTTAAGATTGGCGTGGGTGGTGTTATTACCTATCCAAGAGCCAACAAAACCCGTCTTACTATTGCGGCACTCCCCATCGAAAGTTTAGTGCTAGAAACAGATGCTCCTGATATGCCACTCAATGGTTTTCAAGGGCAAGCGAATCACCCACAAAAACTGCCGATTATCCTGCAAACGCTTGCGTTGCTGAAGAACCAATCAGAGCAAACGGTTGCTGATGTTTTGTGGAAAAACAGCCATTCTCTGTTCTTTCCGGTGTGAATAAATTCGAAATGAAATGTAGGTTTAATGATTCTAGTGTCAGTAAACATTGAACGTGCTCACATAAATGAGTGAATGGGCAGTGAATCTTATAAGAAAGTGTGAGGCTGGCATTACTTTATCTTAGTGGTGATGAGTATAATCACCCCGCTTCATGAGCTCCATTTTATAACACGCCAACAATAACCTAATAAGGAAATCATAAACTATGAGCCTGTTTATGAGCCTAGTCGGTATGGCAGTTCTGCTAGGACTTGCAGTTCTACTGTCTGATAACCGCAAAGCTATCAATCTAAGAACAGTGGGTGGCGCTTTTGCTATCCAATTTATTATCGGTGGTTTCGTTCTTTACGTACCATGGGGTCGTGATCTCCTTGCAGGTTTCTCTGCGGGTGTTCAAAACGTCATCGACTTCGGTAAAGACGGTACTGGTTTTCTATTCGGCAGCCTAGTTAACTTTTCAGTTGACGGTATTGGCTTCATCTTTGCTTTCCAAGTTCTACCTACTCTAATCTTCTTCTCGGCACTTATCTCTGTGCTTTACTACATTGGCGTTATGCAATGGGTAATTAAGATTCTAGGTGGTGGTTTACAAAAAGCACTCGGTACCTCTCGTGCGGAATCGATGTCTGCTGCAGCCAACATTTTCGTAGGTCAAACAGAAGCGCCACTCGTGGTTCGTCCGTTTGTACCTAAAATGACTCAATCTGAGCTGTTTGCAGTAATGTGTGGTGGTTTGGCTTCAGTTGCGGGTGGTGTACTTGCTGGTTACGCATCGATGGGTGTGCCGCTAGAGTACCTTGTTGCGGCCTCTTTCATGGCAGCACCGGGTGGTCTACTGTTTGCAAAAATCATCAAACCAGAAACCGATACTCCAGATGAAGAACTGGGTAGCGATATGGATGGCAATGATAAACCTGCCAACGTAATCGATGCTGCTGCAGGTGGTGCTTCTGTTGGTCTGCAACTTGCGCTGAACGTAGGTGCAATGCTACTTGCCTTCGTTGGTCTAATCGCGTTAGTTAACGGTATGCTTGGTGGTGTGGGTGGTTGGTTCGGTATGCCTGAACTGACTCTAGAACTACTGCTTGGTTGGCTTTTCTCTCCATTAGCATTCCTGATTGGTGTGCCATGGGAAGAAGCAACGCTCGCGGGCTCTTTCATCGGTCAAAAACTGGTTGTAAACGAATTTGTTGCTTATCTAAACTTCGTACCTTACGTGGGTGAGAACGCACAGCTCGTTGCTGCTACTGGTGCGGTGATGTCTGAGAAAACTCAAGCTATCATCTCATTTGCACTGTGTGGCTTCGCCAACCTTTCTTCTGTTGCGATTCTACTCGGTGGTTTAGGTGGTCTTGCTCCTAACCGTCGTCACGATATCGCGAAGATGGGTGTAAAAGCCGTTTGTGCTGGTACACTGTCTAACTTAATGGCAGCAACTATTGCTGGCTTCTTCCTTTCTTTCTAATTAAACAAGAGAAAGAGATATAGACGCCGTTTAACATCGCCCCGTAGCAAGAGATTGCTGCGGGGCTTTTTTGTTTTGGCGAAAGGAATACTTTGATTCACTCTTTAGTCGGGTGGTCAGTGTGTATCACCTCAAGCTCTCTTTTATAAGTTAGCTTTTAATGGATAGATCAGAGTTTATCGGTAAACGAGATTATCGTTGACGCTGATCTTTTTTGAGATACAAACCGTTTGCTCTATGAATGACGCTACAGTTTTGTAGTGAAAATCTATACTGTATCAGTGAGATTCATTTTCAATAGAAGAGTGAAGATATCAGCTAGCGCCAATCAATACATGGAGTATGATTTGACGCAAAGGCAGCCCGTTTTATCATGTCGTGTTGCTTTGATATAAATTAGATACGGGTATAAGTTACACACGGATATACGTTAGACACGGCGATGAGTGCAAATAAGTGGCATATCATGGTTGTGCCATAGGCCAAATTGGTACTGTGCGGTGACAGGGATAGCAATTGAAATGCAAGTGCATTTCGAGTCTTCAAGGAACCAAGTCCGTTCATTTGTGGCTAGCAAGCCATCTCGCTCTCAACACTGAGCGTGGTTTACTAGTGAACTATTTGAATATATTGATCGGAGATAGAAATGAGCGATTTAAAAGCAGCCGCACTACGTGCACTGAAATTGATGGATTTGACTACGCTAAACGATGATGACACGGATGCGAAAGTGATTGCCCTTTGTCATGATGCCAAAACGGCTGTAGGTAATACCGCTGCAATTTGTATTTACCCTCGCTTTATTCCTATTGCGAAGAAGACACTTCGCGAGCAAGGCACGCCAGAGATTCGTATCGCAACCGTTACCAACTTCCCACACGGTAATGATGATATTGAGATTGCCGTTGCGGAAACTAAAGCCGCCGTTGCGTATGGTGCTGATGAAGTCGACGTTGTGTTCCCTTACCGCGCATTAATCGCCGGTAATGAGCAAGTCGGTTTTGATCTTGTTAAGCAATGTAAAGCCGCGTGTGGTGACATTCTGCTTAAAGTGATCATCGAAACTGGTGAGCTAAAAGAAGAAGCATTAATCAAAAAAGCGTCTCAAATCTGTATTGAAGCGGGCGCTGATTTCATCAAAACCTCAACGGGGAAAGTCCCTGTGAATGCAACACCAGAATACGCACGCATTATGCTAGAAGTGATTCGCGATATGGGCGTTGCCAAAACTGTAGGTTTTAAACCTGCGGGCGGTGTACGCACAGCGCAAGATGCTGCATTGTATCTCGCGATGGCTGATGAGCTACTTGGCGCAGATTGGGCCGACAGCATGCACTACCGTTTTGGGGCCTCAAGCCTGCTAACCAATCTTTTGAATACATTAGAAGTAACAGACCAAAAAGCCGATCCAGCTGCGTATTAATTATGCGCTGAAGTAGGACTGATAATAATAAGTCTGACTCGTGGAGCTGAGCCATCAGCTCCCGATTACCTCTTTACCTTACTGACCAAAGCATCATGCTTGGGAGGCAACTCATGTATTCAACTCAAACTTTTTTACCTCAAGAAATCATTCGCAAAAAGCGTGACGGCGAGATCCTCACCACCGAAGAAATTAACTTTTTTATTCAAGGTGTGGCGAATAATACCGTCTCTGAAGGCCAAATTGCGGCCTTTGCCATGACGATTTTCTTCAATGAAATGACTATGCCAGAGCGCATTGCACTGACGTGCGCTATGCGTGATTCTGGGATGGTGATCAACTGGGATGCGATGAACTTCGGTGGTCCTATCGTTGATAAACACTCAACTGGCGGCGTAGGCGATGTCACTTCGTTGATGCTTGGCCCCATGGTTGCAGCCTGCGGCGGTTTTGTTCCTATGATTTCAGGGCGCGGCCTTGGTCATACGGGCGGCACGCTGGATAAATTGGAGTCGATTCCCGGTTATAACATCACGCCAAGTAATGACGTATTTGGTCAAGTAACCAAAGAAGCGGGCGTTGCTATCATCGGCCAAACGGGTGATCTCGCGCCAGCGGATAAACGCGTATACGCCACACGTGACATTACCGCAACGGTCGACAATATTTCACTCATCACCGCTTCGATTCTTTCTAAAAAATTAGCCGCTGGGTTAGATTCCTTGGTAATGGATGTCAAAGTCGGTTCTGGCGCATTTATGCCGACTTACGAAGCTTCTGAAGAGTTAGCTAAATCTATCGTCGCAGTGGCTAACGGCGCCGGTACGAAAACCACGGCTATTTTGACGGATATGAACCAAGTGCTGGCCTCTTCGGCAGGCAATGCCCTTGAAGTGCGTGAAGCGGTACGCTTTTTAACTGGTGAATATCGCAATCCTCGCTTACTGGAAATTACATTGGCCTCTTGCGTTGAAATGTTGTTGTTAGGCAATTTAGCAAAAGACAGCAATGATGCTCGTGCGAAATTGATGGCCGTTCTTAATAACGGAAAAGCGGCTGAATGCTTTGGCAAAATGGTCAAAGGGTTAGGCGGCCCCGCTGATTTTGTTGAAAATCACGATCACTATCTTGAAAAAACCGAGCTGGTTAAGCCCGTTTACGCTCTAGAAAGTGGCGTCGTATCGGCAATGGATACTCGCGCGATTGGCATGGCCGTGGTGGAGATGGGCGGTGGACGCCGCGTCGCAACTGACACTATTGATTACGCGGTTGGGTTTGACCAATTTATTCGCCTAGGTGAAGTTGCCGATAGCAGCAAGCCGTTGGCGGTGATCCATGCGCGTAATGAAGCGCAATGGCAACAAGCGGCCAAAGCATTACAAAGCGCCATTCAAATTGGCGGAGAATACACACCAACACCCGATGTCTACGGCCAAATTCGCGCAGAAGACGTATAAAAATATCGGTTGGAGAGAGCAATGAAAAGAGCATTTATTTTAGTATTAGATTCATTTGGTATCGGCGAAACCGCTGATGCACCACAATTTGGTGATGTTGGCGCTGACACTTTGGGCCACATCGCAGACCAATGTGCTAAAGGCGAAGCGAATAACGCGGATCGCCAGGGCCCATTGACGCTGCCAAACTTATCGAAATTGGGGCTTGCCATGGCGCATAAAGAGTCAACGGGGCGTTTTGCTCCGGGGCTTGATGCCAACGCTGATATTATCGGTGCGTACGGCCACGCCGCTGAGCTTTCATCAGGTAAAGATACTCCTTCGGGTCACTGGGAAATTGCTGGTGTTCCTGTACTGTTTGAATGGGGTTATTTCAGCGATAAGCAAAATAGTTTCCCGAAAGAGCTGACCGATCGCATTATTGAACGCGCAGGTTTGGATGGTTTTCTTGGTAACTGCCATGCATCAGGCACTCAGGTTTTAGATGATTTGGGTGAAGAGCACATGAAAACGGGTAAACCGATTTTCTATACCTCGGCTGATTCAGTGTTCCAAATTGCTTGCCATGAAGAGACGTTTGGTCTTGATCGTTTGTTAGAACTTTGCCAGATCGCACGTGAAGAATTGGCGGATTACAACATTGGCCGCGTGATTGCGCGCCCGTTCATTGGCCCGAAAGCGGGAGAATTTGCTCGTACTGGCAACCGTCGTGATTTATCCGTTGAGCCGCCAGCGGCGACCGTGCTGCAAAAATTGGTTGATGAGAAGCAAGGTAACGTGGTTTCTATTGGTAAAATTGCTGATATTTACGCCTACTGCGGCATCACTCATAAAGTCAAAGCGACGGGTATCCCGGCTTTATTTGATGCAACACTAGAACAAATCAAACAAGCGAAAGATAACACCATCGTCTTCACTAACTTCGTTGATTTTGATTCCGCTTATGGTCATCGCCGTGATGTAGCGGGCTACGCTGCGGCACTGGAGTACTTTGACAAGCGTCTGCCACAAGTGCTTGAGTTAATGGAAGAGGACGATGTGCTTATTCTTACAGCGGACCATGGTTGCGATCCAACTTGGCCGGGTACGGATCATACGCGCGAGCACATTCCAGTCTTGATTTATGGGCATAAAGTGGCCCCCGGTTCATTGGGCCGCCGTGAGACGTTTGCTGATATTGGTCAGTCACTGGCGCACTATTTCGGTACGTCTGCGATGGATTACGGCACCAATTTCTTACAGTAAGCGTAGCGATTCATTTTTTGAGGATGAATAGAGAGATCACTCTCTATTCTTTGGTCAATTTAGATAAAGGATACTTTTAATGGCAACTCCACATATTAATGCTGAAATGGGTGCATTTGCAGACGTCGTTTTAATGCCGGGTGACCCACTTCGCGCAAAATACATCGCAGAAACTTTCCTTGATGATGTGGTTCAAGTGTGTGATGTCCGTAACATGTTTGGTTATACAGGTACATACAAAGGTCGTAAAATTTCGGTAATGGGCCATGGCATGGGGATCCCTTCATGCTCAATTTACGTGACGGAACTTATCAAAGATTTTGGCGTGAAAAAAGTGATCCGTGTCGGAAGCTGTGGTGCGGTCAGCGACGATATCAAAGTGCGTGATGTTGTGATTGGTATGGGGGCTTGTACCGATTCCAAAGTTAACCGCATCCGTTTTAAAGACCATGATTTTGCTGCGATTGCCGATTACAAAATGGTTAAAGCCGCAGAAGAGGCGGCTACGGCGCGTGGTATTAACGTGAAAGTGGGTAACTTGTTCTCCGCAGAGCTTTTCTACACGCCAGATCCAGAGATGTTCGATGTGATGGATAAATACGGCATTGTTGGTGTAGAAATGGAAGCGGCAGGAATCTACGGCGTAGCGGCGGAATATGGCGCAAAAGCACTGACGATTTGCACTGTCTCTGATCACATCAAAACTGGCGAGCAAACGACGTCAGAAGAGCGTCAAAACACTTTCAATGAAATGATTGAAATTGCGTTAGATTCAGTATTGATTGGCGACGCTCAATAATCTTCTTTTATAAAAAACCTCAGTGTCGCAACTGAGGTTTTTTTATTTACAAAGCCTGCTAAGTCATATCATCCACATTCTGTAGCAGCAGGTTCTCACCACCACTCTTTGGCTTTCGGCGCAGCAGTAGCAGTGTGAGCAATACACCGCTGACAAAGCTGGTCAACAGCATGAGATACATGTAGCGATCACTTTTACGATAGTGGTGATCTGAAATCGCGGTGACGCGGCCAGTTTCAAAAGTAATGCGGATAAAACCAATAATACTGCTTTCATGATAGACAGGCTCAACCAGTTGCTGACGGCCAATGCTGGCCGTGCGCAGTGGTGTATCCAATCCTAATACTTCGCGTACGCTTAACGCGTTATCGCTGGCGGCTAATTTGACCCCTTCGGAATCATAAATGGTGGCATCAAACACCAGTTTGTCTTGAGCTAACTGGTTTGTAAGGGCTAGCAGGCGCTCTTGATCTTGCTCTGATATCATGCTGCCCGCAGATAGTGATGCCTGTGAAATCAAAACCTTAGTTAATGTTTCTAGTTGGTTGGCCTGAATTCGTTCGTTACCTTTACTGATCACAACGCTGTTTTTTACGGTAAAGAAGAACATGCCTGCTAATAAAATGACGGTAAGCACACGAATTGCGACGCGAAATGAAAATAAAGAGCCGTCCATAACCCACCTGATTGGATAAATAAAAACTTTACTCATATTGAGACTTGCGTTTTTAAATTGCAATAGGGTAACGTCAGGGGCATACACCCATTTATTGATACTCGAGCATTGAATCGAGTTGCTCCCATTTTGCTTGTGGTGCATTTAAGCAGGCTGAAGGAAAAGGATTGATTAAGGAATGATAAACATGGATGCCCTCAAAACATTGCCGATCAAAAGGCACACAACGCTGCTCAACCGCTTGCCTGAAACTCGTTTCTCTTCACAATTTGACAAAGCAAAAGCAAGTTGGATTGTTTTTGCACCTTATCTCTCCACTCAACATTTTGATGATATTGACTTTTTTACCGGTTACTACAACGCTGTCCTCGATATGTGGAAAGTGGGGCATTATGAAGTGGCGTTGATGTCAGGTGAGCTGACGACAGAGCACGAGAAAATTTTACAAGGGCTCGAAATTGATTATGCCCGTTTGTGTGAAGTACCAGACCTTTCTAAACCGGGTTTGATTGTGATGGATATGGACTCCACGGCGATTCAAATTGAATGCATTGATGAGATAGCTAAGTTAGCGGGTGTCGGAGAGGAGGTAGCCGAAGTCACTGAGCGAGCGATGCAAGGTGAATTGGATTTTGAGCAAAGCTTGCGTCAGCGGGTTGGCAAACTTGCTGGTGCCGATGAGTCGATTCTTGAAGCGGTTCGCTCTACATTACCCATGATGCCCGATTTACGTGAACTGGTGGCGACACTGCATGCATTGGGGTGGAAAACGGCGATTGCATCCGGTGGCTTTACCTATTTTTCAGATTATTTAAAAAGCGAACTGCAACTTGATCATGCGCAATCCAATACGTTAGAAATTGTTGATGGCAAGCTTACTGGTCAAGTGCTAGGTGATGTCGTTTCGGCACAAACCAAAGCCGATATTTTGGTTGAGTTAGCACAACGTTATGAGATTGAATTGCACAATACTGTCGCGGTTGGCGATGGGGCGAATGATTTAGTTATGATGGCTGCCGCGGGGTTAGGCGTTGCTTATCATGCTAAACCTAAAGTTGAAGAAAAAGCACAAGCGGCGGTCCGTTTTACAGGCCTTGGTGGCGTGCTCTGTATTCTCTCTGCCTCATTGGTGAAGCAGCAAAAACTCAGTTGGAAAGTGAAGCCTTAAGTAAAGCTCAACCGCAAGAGATAAGAGAGTGAGCGATGCCCACTCTCTCTTTTACCCACACTCTCTTTTACAAAAGTCAGTCGCTTTTACAAGGTCAGCTCTAAGCGGATCAATACTTCTTCTGTAATATCGATCACCTCTCCATAACCAATGATTGAGGTGATCTCTTTTTCTAGCGTACGAGCGTGATGAAGACTAATTTGTGCCAACTCATTGAGATCACTGCGCAGCAGCGTAGTAATTGGGTCAAAGACGGGTGCACTGCAAATCCTCAAGATGTAAATTTCACCCATGTGCTGCGCTTTTTGAATGAAATTAATACGCTCTTTAGTGTTTTCAAAATCACTTAATAATTTCGATTGGATTGATTGAATACGCGTGCCAAATTTGATTGCCGCAATATAAACGTCGTGATATTGCGGTATCGCTCCTTCAATGCGTCGCATCGGTTTAGCCAGTAGCGTATTGGTGTGACCTTTGAATATTGGCTCTAACGTGATGCGATTTTCTTGGCCTAATTTAGCCAGTAACACAAGATGAGGCGGCAAGGGGTAATTTACGCCAATCACTTTAGGGCGTAAATTTGCACCGTGTTTATCAACGAAAATCGGCGAACTTATCATCTTATCAAGCAAGATGTTGTGCAACCCTTCCAGCAAGTTATGACTTGGTAGAACTTCTTCTTTCTGTAACAACTTATCTTGATTGTTTTCAATAATGCTATTGAAAAAAGCGATTGTTTTGATGGTATGTATATTTTCTTCTATCACCAATTGTAGACGCCGACCTTCGGGCCCAATTCGAATGACATTATAGGGAAGGCTATGCAGTGGCAGCTTTTTGTCGTAAAGCTGTAATTCGTGGTAATTGATGGTGACGTTATCGCCTGCTTTCACTGGTAGTGGTGTATCAACAATAATACTTAAACCACGTTTAGATAAATCAACCGTATGGCCAGTCGCATTTACTCCAGAGTCTGAGGTGATGGTTAGCGGTGTCTTGAATTGGTAACGAGGCTCTTTTCTACGCGAGCGAGCATCAAAATAAATGCCTGTAGGTTGACCAATGATCTGCCTTGGATGACGAAATTTATTGAGTTCGCTATTGGGTAAATTGGGTTTGTCAGTCAATAGGTAATCTTTTGCCGAATCCTCATCGCCAATTTCTTGTAAAACGCCACAGTGCGTTAAGTGGCTTGAGCGATCTGACAATTCATGGGCATGAACCGCAAGTTCTTGACGCTCTTCATCCGAGAGTTCAAAGACAAATAAGCGAAACGCTTTCCAACTTTGTCGACGAGCGCCAACATGCCAAAACATTTTTCTTTGTTCACGGTTGGCCTCGGGCATCATCATTGAAAAAAAGAGCGTTTTTTCCTGGTGTTCATGCTTAAAAGCATAAAGCACATTATTGCTACCCCGCATCCCCGGCTTGGTTAACTGTTCCATCCGCTCTTTATTGAATAACGAACCGAGTGCTTGTTGATTACGCTCGTCGTGCCAGTATTGCCAGATCGGTTGGTTATTTTCAGTCAGCAGCACCAACTTCAATTCACTGCCACTAAAAAACACTGGTAAGTTACAGGTGTGTTTTAAATAGGTGTGCTCGTAACCACGGGTTCGAGCTCGGATGAGTTTATCTTGGTTATCGTGGCGCGCTTTTTGAGTGTTATTTTGCAGCGATTCAGTAATCACTTTTTCGATGATGTTAGTGTCGGAAAGTTTTAGCGTACGCAGAAATTTCACGGCATCGTTATCGTAAGACTCATCAATACCTAAAATACGATATTCAATGGCGTGGTGCAGTCCAACCACTTCTGACGTTTTGTTGAGTTCGGAAAAATAGACTTTGATCACCTCACCGAGCTTGTAGTTAAAAGCGGCGGGAACTTTAAATTTTGCACCCGAAACGGATAGATCAACACTGAGGCCATTGACCAGCTGTTTACTAGGTAGGTGAATCTCAACTTGTGAGGTGACTTTTAAGCGATTTTCTTGACGCTTGAGATCATAACCAAGCTTAATTGGCTCAGCCTCAAAAAACGTACTGCCACCACCATCTTTTTGTGGGTTTTGGGCACCACGTTGTTGCATCACACGGAAGTTGTTTGGCGTATTGTTTAATGCTTCCCATACACCTTCCGTGTACGCACCAAATTTTTTGACCCCTTTGTGATACGCGTTAAAGGCCACATCGTCGAACCAATGTTTGCGGCCATCTAATTCATATTCTCGGCATTCCCCTTGTACCCGACCTCGCAAGTCAATACTTTTAACACAAGGAGCCATGATGCGATTGAGCTCCATTTTGACCAGTAATTTTGCCGACGGTGATTCATCTTCTGTCATTTGTGAAAGAAGGTATTCAAAATCAGGTAAACGGTAAGCTGGGATCAAACGCTCTGCGATTGATAGAATTTCAGATTGCTGCATACTTTTCTGTTAGAGTGTCCGTCTCAAAGATTAATCGGCATCGTTATCATAATCTTTAGTTATCTGTTGCGAAGGTTCACCTTTATTTAAACGTAAATCAACCTATATCACTTCATGATTACTTAACAGTTTAATCTTTAAGCTTGAAAAGTATAGGTTACCAACAAGAAACAGGAATTGTTGAGGAAGCATGGCAAAAGCAAAACGCGCCTATGTATGTAATGATTGCGGCGCAGATTTTCCGCGTTGGCAAGGTCAATGTAGTGCTTGTGGTGCATGGAATACTATCACCGAAGTACGCTTGGCAGCATCGCCGCAGGTTGCACGTAATGAGCGACTAGGTGGTTACGCTGGGGCAGTAACGGAATCACAAGTCCAAGTACTGTCGGATATTAATCTGCAGGAAGTCCCACGGTTTTCTAGCGGCTTTAAAGAGTTGGACCGTGTATTGGGTGGTGGTGTCGTACCCGGCGCGGCGATTTTAATCGGTGGTAACCCTGGCGCTGGGAAATCGACTTTATTGCTGCAAACCATGTGTCAGCTCGCGGCGTCAATGCCTGCTTTGTATGTCACGGGTGAAGAATCGCTTCAGCAAGTCGCGATGCGAGCCTCACGTCTTGGTTTACCTAAAGATAAGCTTAAAATGCTGTCGGAAACCAATGTAGATCGCATTTGCCAAATCGCTGAAAAAGAGCAGCCCCGCATCATGGTCATAGACTCAATTCAAGTGATGCATGTGGCCGACGTCCAATCCTCTCCCGGTACGGTGGCACAAGTGCGCGAGTCTGCGACAACGCTCACACGCTACGCTAAGCAAAACAACGTTGCCGTATTTTTAGTCGGACACGTTACTAAAGACGGTTCTTTGGCTGGCCCAAAAGTGCTAGAGCATATTATTGACTGCTCGGTATTGCTCGACGGAGGGACTGATAGTCGTTTTCGTACATTGCGCAGTCACAAGAACCGATTTGGTGCGGTCAATGAACTCGGCGTTTTTGCCATGACGGGACAGGGCTTGCGTGAAGTGAGTAATCCTTCTGCCATTTTCCTTTCGCGAGGCGAAGAAGATACTTCGGGCAGTTCGGTGATGGTCGTATGGGAAGGAACGCGTCCACTACTAGTGGAGATCCAAGCACTGGTTGACTATTCACAATTAGCGAACCCAAGGCGGGTCGCCGTTGGGCTTGAGCAAAATCGCTTATCTTTATTGTTAGCAGTGCTTCACAAGCACGGTGGCTTACAAATGTCCGATCAAGATGTGTTTGTTAATGTGGTTGGTGGCGTTAAAGTGACGGAAACAAGCGCCGATTTAGCTCTTCTGATGGCACTGCTTTCAAGCTTCAGAGATAAACCACTTGCTAAAGATGTTGTGGTGTTTGGCGAAGTCGGTTTGGCCGGAGAAATTCGCCCAGTACCTAGTGGTCAAGAGCGATTAAATGAAGCATTTAAACATGGTTTTAAGAAAGCAATTATTCCGATGGCGAATATGCCTAAAGGTGGAATACCTGGCATGCAATTGCACGGTGTGAAGAAATTATCTGAAGCAATTGAAGCATTTGATGAGTTATAAATCTTAATTAAACTCGCCTCTTTTACGGTTATGACCTATATTTCACCGACAGTTCGTAACCGTACTATATTTTTTTTCAAGCAAGCGTATGCAAGGGTATCAGTCTTGACAGATTGTGATATACTCTGCGCGCACTTTATACCTTATTAACAGAGTAAGACAATGGCAGATTTATCAAAATACAGAAACATTGGTATTTTCGCGCACGTTGATGCCGGTAAAACCACTACCACTGAGCGTATTCTTAAGCTTACTGGTAAAATCCACCGTACAGGTGAAGTACACGATGGCGCTTCTACCATGGATTTCATGGATCAAGAAGCTGAACGCGGTATCACAATTCAATCAGCAGCGACGACTTGTTTCTGGAAAGATCACCGTTTTAACGTTATCGATACTCCTGGGCACGTTGACTTCACAGTTGAAGTTTACCGTTCTCTGAAAGTTCTTGATGGCGGTGTTGGTGTATTCTGTGGTTCTGGCGGTGTTGAACCTCAGTCAGAAACTAACTGGCGTTACGCGAACGATTCAGAAGTTGCTCGTCTGATCTTCGTAAACAAACTAGACCGTATGGGTGCAGACTTCTTCCGCGTTGTAGGACAAGTGAAGAAAGTTCTTGGCGCAAACCCACTTGTTATGACTCTTCCAATTGGTCGTGAAGACGAATTCGTTGGCGTTGTTGACGTATTAAACCGTCAAGCTTACGTTTGGGATGATTCAGGTCAGCCAGAAAACTACGAAATCAAAGAAATTCCAGCAGACATGGTAGAGCAAGTTGAAGAATACCGTGAAATGCTAATCGAAACTGCAGTAGAGCAAGACGACGAGCTAATGATGGCTTATATGGAAGGCGAAGAGCCAACTATTGAGCAACTAAAAGCTTGTATCCGTAAGGGTACTCGTGAATTAGCGTTCTTCCCTACATTCTGTGGTTCAGCATTCAAAAACAAAGGCATGCAACTTCTACTAGATGCCGTTGTTGATTATCTTCCAGCTCCAGCTGAAGTTGTACCTCAAGATCTGACTGATCCTGAAACAGGTGAGCCTACTGGTAAAGTTGCAACAGTTTCTGTTGACGAACCATTCCGTGCACTTGCGTTCAAGATCATGGATGACCGTTTTGGTGCCCTAACGTTTATCCGTATTTATTCTGGTAAACTGAAGAAAGGTGACACCATTCTTAACAGTGCTACTGGTAAGACTGAGCGTATTGGCCGTATGGTTGAGATGCACGCGAACGATCGTAACGAACTTGATTCCGCTCAAGCGGGTGATATCATCGCTATCGTTGGTATGAAAAACGTGAAAACTGGTCACACTCTATGTGATCCTAAACACGAATGTACTCTTGAGCCAATGATTTTCCCAACGCCTGTAATCTCTATCGCTGTTGCTCCTAAAGACAAAGGCGGTTCTGAGAAGTTAGGTATTGCGCTAGGTAAAATGGTTTCAGAAGATCCATCATTCCAAGTTGAGTCTGATGAAGAAACTGGCGAAACCATCCTAAAAGGTATGGGTGAACTTCACCTAGATATCAAAGTTGATATCCTTAAGCGTACACACGGCATTGATCTTATCGTTGGTGCTCCTCAAGTTGCTTACCGTGAAACTATCACTAAAGCAATTGAAGACAGCTATACGCATAAGAAACAGTCTGGTGGTTCTGGTCAGTTCGGTAAGATCGACTACCGTATCAAACCAGGTGAGCCAAATTCAGGTTTCACGTTCAAATCAGTAGTTGTTGGTGGTAACGTACCTAAAGAATTCTGGCCTGCGGTAGAGAAAGGCTTTAAGTCTATGATGGACCAAGGTGTTCTTGCTGGGTTCCCTGTACTAGACGTTGAAGTTGAACTGTTCGACGGTGGCTTCCACGCAGTTGACTCATCTGCAATCGCATTTGAAATCGCAGCGAAAGGTGCATTCCGTCAATCTATGCCTAAAGCTGGCGCTCAACTTCTAGAGCCAATTATGCACGTTGACGTGTTTACTCCAGAAGATCACGTTGGTGATGTTATCGGTGACCTTAACCGTCGTCGTGGCATGATTAAAGATCAAGAAGCTGGCGTAACAGGTGTACGTATTAAAGCGAACGTTCCTCTATCTGAAATGTTTGGTTATATCGGTCACCTACGTACAATGACATCTGGTCGTGGTCAGTTCTCTATGGAGTTCTCACACTACGCTGCATGTCCTGCAAACGTTGCAGAGCAAGTTATTGCTGACGTTAAAGCACGTAAAGAAGCAGATAAGAAGTAATTCTTAAAAGCTAAGCTGAACGTAAAAAGCCCCACCAGTGAAAGCTGGTGGGGCTTTTTTATGTAACAACGAAATAGAAAAGGGCATAAAAACCGATAAAAGCAGAACCGATAACAGTGGAAACTGCCGGGAGAAGGTAGTTTATGCCACTCAATTCATATCATTTAGTTAGCCCTTAAGGTTGATATAGATTTCTTCAACTTTAATACGTGCCCATTCAGTTTTACGTAAAAACTTCAAGCTTGATTTAATACTCGGATCCTTTTTAAAGCAGTTAATATTGACCATATAGCTGAGCTCTTCCCAGCCATAGTATTCAACGAGCTCCGTGAGTAGTTTTTCTAAAGTGACCCCATGCAGCGGGTTATTATCTTGTGTCATGATCCAATTATTCAATAGCGTTATTTAAGCTAAGTATAGCAGGCACAGGAGTTAAATTAGGACAAAATATTAGGCAATATAGGAGGTTGTTAGTGTGAAAACTTGGTGTATTGGCAGGTTAGAGGCTAAGTCCAACCTGCTCAATTAGAATGGATTACTCTTCCCAAACAACCAGTTGTCCTTTTGGCCAATTGTGCCCCATTTCATGATATTTCTGTTCTAATACATGCCGCTTGATTTTTAAGGTAGGAGTGAGCACGCCATTTTCGATTGACCATGGCTCCTTTATCATTAGCACGCCTTTGATTTGCTCATGCGATTCCAATTCCTCATTCATCCGCTTAATGACTTTTTGAGTAGTACGCTCATAACGAACGCGATCAAAATGAGGGAAATTATGTGGAACAACCAGCAAAATAGGGGCGGGAAGCCCTAAGCCAATCAGACACATCATCTCGACTCGAGTGTATTCGAACAGTTTATTTTCGATAGGTACGGGAGCTACAAACTTGCCTTTGGCTGTTTTAAAGGTATCCTTTTTGCGCCCTTGAATGGTGAGATAACCTTCAGCATCAATAAAACCGATATCGCCAGTATGTAGCCATCCTTCTTTATCAAATGACTCTTGAGTTGCAATGTCATTTTTATAATAGCCAGAAAATAGTCCTTGGCCACGCACCATAATCTCATGATCATTATTAGCGATTTTAAGTTCGATTCCTGGGCCTGCTCGTCCAACCGACCCCAATTTGTCGGCTCTAAACGGGTAGTTCAGGGTGCTATAAGCAAAAGATTCTGTCATGCCCCAAGCTTCGGTAATGTTCAACCCAATTTGGTGATACCACTCTAATAACGCCGGTGATACGGGAGCCGAGCCACAACCAAGCACACGTGCTTGATCAAGCCCTAAGCCATCAGCAAGTTTCTTCTTAATCAGCGTGCTTACAAAAGGGATCTTTAGCAGAAAATTGAGCTTTTTCTGCGGTAATTTGTCTTGAATGCGTTGCTGAAATAGAGTCCATAACCTTGGTACTGAGATAAAGAGTGTCGGGCGCTGCATTTTGACATCTTCAATAAAGGTGTCTAATGATTCAGGGAAAGCCGTTTGTACCCCACCCATGATGGAAGAGCCAAAAATATAAACACGTTCAGTAATATGAGCCAAAGGGAGGTAGGAAAATAAACGGTCGTTTTCTTGAATGCCAATGTGGTTTATAAGCTGCTGAGCTGACCAGCTAAATGCACCGTAGGTCAGCATAGCCCCTTTCGGCAAGCCCGACGTACCCGATGTATACACTAAAGACATCAACTTATTGTCATGATGTACTGGGCGTTCTGTGCTTGGCGGATAGTGCTCAATCAATTTTGTAAACAGGTGATCGCAAGTGGGAGCTGAATCATAGGGTAGCGCAATACTGATGATATCTGGTAAATGGCTCAATACTTGTTGGGTGGCTTGGCCGTTATCGAGTTTACCCACAATGACTATTTTTGTTTCGCTATGGGTGAGGCAGTATTCGATGGTATCGGCGCCAGCCGTTGGAAAAATGGGAACACTGACAAAGTCGCCGAGCATCATTGCGAGATCACACACAAACCATTCAGCGCAGTTTTTGGAAATGAGTGCAATTTTATCTTGGGGTTTTGCCCCTAGCGCTTGTAGCGCCGAGGCGAGCCTGAGTGCTTTGTCGGCCACTTCAGCATAGGTGTATTCAACAAATTTTCGGTTAATAATTTGTCTTAAATAAACTTGGTTGGGGCGTTCCGCTGCCCATTTCAAGATCATTTCATTCGGTGGTGGGAGAGCACAAGTTGCTTTGCTTAACTCGTTAGGCTGAATCATTCTCTAACTCCATGTTATTGGCAAAAATATTATTATTCTTATGTTAATGTTTTGTTAACTTTAGCATGGTGGAATGGTTAGGTAAAAGAAGATTGTAGCTACTAAACGTTAAAGTTGCGCGCTGGATTCACTTTCTTATTTTGACACTATTAACTCAGAGTGACGTTTATTTCTGTTCAGTTGAATCTATCCTTCGGGTCGATTTCTGGGTGAATATCAATCACATGTTTTAAGTAATCTTGATGATAGCGAAGGGCATTGACACAGTGTTTATCAAGCTTGCCGCTCACGACCATTTTTTCCAGTTCGAGAAGGGCAAAAGGAACAGACCAAGCTTGTTTGTATGGACGATGGCTTGTTAAGGCATCAAAGACGTTGGCAACAGCAATAATGCGTGCCGATATCGGGATATTGTCTTGCATTAGGCCGTAAGGATAGCCACTGCCATCCAAAAACTCATGATGATAAGCGACGATCTCTTTTAATATGGATATGCAAGGGTGATCAGGTGTACCTATGTCATCAATAATTTGATTAATGATTTCAATACCTTTTTCTATGTGGCTATACAGTTGAGCACGCTCTGGTTTATCTAATGAATTTGGGTTAAGTAATAAGCTTGTCGGTAGGGCAAGTTTGCCTATGTCGTGATAGCGCGAAAACTGGATGATGTTATCAATGGTTTCATCATCTAGTTGATAAATGTCAGCAACCTCAGTAGCGATGACTTTGGCATAACAGCTAATACGTTCTTTATGCTCTTTCGATTCCAGTTGATGCTCTGGGGAGCGCGCTTGAGTCAAATTTACAGTCTCTAAAATAGTGTGGACTAAATCGTATTCAGAGCAAACTGCAAAGCGAATCATCTCAATAAAAGGTTCTACATTCTGCCTTACCTGTTCGGTAAACAAATGGCTTTGACACGAGTTGAGGAAAATAAAGCCAATAAATGCTTGCTGGTGGTAAGTCGGAATCGCCAGTGATGAACAATAACCTTGCTCAATTAGCCAGCGAGTATGAGGATAGTCTGGCTTCAATTGGATTGGGATATTTTCAACGCTACGACTCTGGCCGTTTTGTGCACATTGCTTAAGGACTGGAAGCTCAGCAAGTGGAAACTCGTAATGTATAAGCTCGCCCCCGTGAAAGGTGCTGTCGGCGTAGGTTTTCAAATTATCATGGTGATGGTCGTATAGCGCAAAAGAGATACGGTCAATCTCTGGGACTTTGACTTGCATTCGTTGGTGTATGTTAGCCAGTTGCTTATTGAGTGGGCCAACATGTGGAAAATAGGCGTGCTCGCAACCTTTGCTATGCGTATCCATCGCGTGTTCCTCTGCGCTACAGGGTCTCCAAGGTTGAAATGGAGAGGCTCTTCTAATTGATAAGTTTAGAACAGATAAGCGATGCGTGCGTGAAATTTAACTAAAAAAGGGGTTATATAACCAAGCAATATGAGGTGGTACTGGAAAGCCGTTGGGTGACGCTGGGTCACTAGATAAATACGGCTATTTGACGTCATTTTTAGTCACAAGGCGTATGGCCAATTTCAGTTTAATCCAAGTGCAATACCACTGAGCATAAAGAATATAACCAGCCAGACAATAGGCAGTTTGAGCTGTTTTAGTAGGTAAAAACCGGTCAGAACGATCGCCATATCTAGATGATTGCTGACCGAGCTTGTAAATACAGGGTGATATAAGGCTGAGAGCAGCAAACCAACGACGGCGGCGTTAACACCGTTGATTGCTCCTGATACTGATCGATAGTTTGCTAAGGCTTGCCAATTTTTAAGCACGCCGAGCAGTAACAGAAAACCCGGCAAAAAGACGGCAATGGTCGCCAGCGTTGCGCCTAAGATTGGCGCTTGTGGTAGTAGAGCGTAACCAATGTAAGTGGCGAAGGTAAACATTGGACCAGGAACCGCTTGTGCTGCGGCATATCCTGTTAAAAACAGATCCGGGTCAAGTGCGTCGCCAACTAAATTTTGCAGCAATGGAAGCACGACATGCCCACCGCCAAACACTAAGCTACCTGCTTGATAAAAGTGGTTAAATAGAGCGATTTCAGGCATTAAGTGGGCGGCAAAAGGTAAACCGACCAGTAAGCCAATAAAGAGAGCGAAAGGGACGAAAGCGGGCACAAATGAACGTTCAGTGGCTAAATCTTGACTAGGGAGCCATTTCACTCCGATCAGCGCTGCCCCAATGATAACTCCGATTTGCGTTCCAATACTGGGTGTAACAATCAGCATCACAGCGGTGGTCACACACAACCCAACGGTTAAGCGATTCTTACAGAAGTTTTTATACATTCCCCATGTGGCATCCGCGACAACCACAACGGCTAGCAGTTTTAAGCCGTGAATCACGTTTTGAAATAAGGGGGTTTGTAGTAATTGGCTGCTGGCGATGGCAAGGGCAACCATGATCAAAACCGAAGGGAGTGTAAAACCAGCAAAAGCGGCGCATCCACCCAGTAAGCCACCACGATGGTACCCTAGTGCAAACCCAACTTGGCTTGAACCTGGCCCTGGCAAAAACTGACTTAAGGCAACGATCTGTGCGTATTCTTTATCTTCAATCCATTTTAATTTTTCAACGAATGTATTGCGGAAATAACCAATGTGAGCGGCTGGCCCACCAAAGCTTATCCACCCAAGCAGAAAAAAAGTTTTGAAAATAGTAAACATGTGCATAAGCACTCTTAAATAGACGTTGTTTCGCTACTTTAAAAGGATGTTTGAGCAGATTCAAATTTAATCATTAACCATTTGTAAACCGCAGGAAAATGATAGACAGATTGGCATGGGTTAACTGAGTTTAAACTTAGTCCAAACCTTAGATCGCCAACGCCTAAACATGATGATGCCTCTGAACCATTCATCCACCGAAATGGCCACCCATGCACCCATAACTCCCCATCCCCAATGTAGGCCAAATAAGTAAGTTAAACCTGCGCCAAAAGTCCACATGCTTAATATGCCCATCTGCACTGGAAAGCGAATGTCTCCTGCGCCTTTGAGTGCGGCAATAAAAATTAGGTTAAACGTGCGCCCGGCTTCCATTGCAATGGAGCCAGCAATTAACCCTGCGACCAAGGCCGTTATCTCAGGATCAGAAGTGAAGAGGGCGATGATGTCAGCGCGCAGTAGATAAATTGAGATCGTCAATGTGCTGGAGACGAGAAAGCCAACCACAAAATATTGTTGAACTTTAGTCAGAATCTCATCCACCCAACCTTTACCAATGTAGTAGCTAGTTTGAATTTGCCCGGCTTGCCCAAGAGCCACTGAGAATGCAAAGGCGAGACGGGCAATATTTTGCGCATAAGTAAACGCGGCCAGTGAAGCCGTGCCCATTTTTACAACGAAAAAAATCACCGTCAGTTGCATCATGTTATAGGAAAGAATCTCTCCCGCATTCATCATGCCGATCTTGATGATCTTCTGGTATAGCGGCTTCGGGATGATTTTCCACTCTTTCACCGGTAGTGATATGTGGTAGTACTTAACGGTGTAGTACAGCAAAATAGTGCTGACAATTTGGCTGAACACTGTTGATATCGCAACCCCTTGTACACCGTAGACGGGCAGTCCAAAGGGTTGAAAAATAGCAATATAGTTACCGATGATATTCAATAATCCGGCAAATAAATTAATGAACATCGGCGCTTTGGAGTAGCCGTTACTGCGCAAAATCGTCGCCAGTACAATGCCGATGGTAACGTTTACTGTAAAGCTGCCACTGATAACCAGATATTCATAGCCATATTGTGCAACCTGCGCTTCTAGGCCGTAGGCATTCATGACTGAATTAGCGCTCAAATAAGCGGCTAAACTGAGCGATGAGCCAATGATTAATCCAAGCAGTAAACTGGCCACCCCAACATGTGCCGATTCACTTTGGCGGCCAGAGCCATTGTATTGCCCAATTAGGATCCCTGTACCACTGCTGACCATCATTGAGACAATCAGCAAGAAAAAATTGATTTGAGTGATAACCCCAACCGCTGATACAGCCTTGTCTGAATAACTACTCAGCATAAACACATCACTGGTGTTAATCGCCGTCCGTAATAAAATCTCAATAAAGATCGGCCAAGTCAAAGTGACGATATTCATTCGGTTATTCAGTTCTACACGGCTTTGGGTCATGGGCTAAAACTCAGCAAGGTAAGTCGAACTAGAGAAGATGATGGTGCAAGGTGGTGGGCTGCAAAATATCTCACTAGAGCCTACCTGTGCGTATTGTATACGTAATTTAAATAAAATCAGTTAAGTGAAGGGAATTGTTTTAGAGTTTTTGTGGAAACGTTTACATTGTGGTGTTTTGATCACAGATTAAAAGCGAGTAAGGCTGTTAGACTTTTTCAAAAGCGAAAATCAACCTCTATCGGTATCCCAATAGGAGAGTATGGTGAAAGTATTAGTGACGGGCGGTCTGGGCTATATCGGAAGTCATACCTGTGTACAAATGATACAAGCGGGTATCGACCCCATTATCGTTGACAACTTATCTAACGCGAAGATTGAAGTATTAAGCCGTATCCATGCACTGACAGATAAAACGCCCGTGTTTTATCATGGTGATATCCGTGATGAGGCCTTTCTCGATAAGGTATTTGCTGAACATAATATTGATGCTGTGATTCATTTCGCAGGTTTAAAAGCCGTCGGTGAATCCGTGATAAAACCGCTCGAATATTATGACAATAACGTCAATGGTTCGTTGGTGCTAGCGCGCAGTATGCGTAAAGCTGGAGTGAAAAGTATTGTATTCAGTTCATCGGCGACAGTGTATGGCGATCCTGAAATCGTGCCGATAACTGAAGATTCTCCAACCGGTTCAACCACCAATCCTTACGGTCGTAGCAAATATATGGTTGAGCAGTGCCTGTCGGATTTAGTGGTTGCTGAGCCAGATTGGAGTGTGACCTTACTGCGTTACTTCAACCCTGTGGGAGCTCACCCTTCTGGCACTATGGGCGAAGACCCGCAAGGTGTGCCGAATAATCTGATGCCGTTTATTGCCCAAGTTGCGGTAGGTCGCCGCGAGAAGTTATCCATATTTGGTAGCGACTACCCCACACCGGATGGTACGGGTGTGCGTGATTACATTCATGTTATGGATCTAGCCGATGGCCATTTGGCCGCTTTAAATACGGTTGCGATGAAAGCGGGAAGGCATATTTACAACCTTGGATCGGGTAACGGATCGAGTGTGTTAGAGATAGTTTCAGCCTTTGCTCAAGCAAGTGGTGTTCCTATTGCTTATGAGATTTGCTCACGACGCTCGGGTGATATTGCCGAGTGTTGGGCTAGTACCACAAAAGCGGAGCGAGATCTGGCTTGGAAGGCGACGCGCAGTATCAATGAAATGGCTGCTGATACATGGCATTGGCAATCCAATAACCCGCAAGGGTACTAGTTTTTATCCGGCGTGACGCGCCGGACTATCAAATAGCATAATTGAGTAAGCAATATGTCGAATGTTGAATTTAACCCAGTGGATCATCCACATCGTCGCTACAACCCACTCACGGGGCAGTGGATTTTAGTCTCACCACATCGCGCCAAACGCCCTTGGAGCGGGGCTGATGAAAAGCCAGCGGTAGATGAACTGCCAAGTTATGATCAGAAGTGTTTTCTTTGTCCGACAAACGAGCGTATTTCTGGTGATGTCAACCCAGACTACCGAGGTACGTACGTATTCAACAACGACTTCGCAGCACTGATGGTAGATTCGCCAGATGCACCGAAGTCCGATAGCCCTCTATTCAAAACTCAAGGTGTACGTGGTTTGAGCCGAGTGATTTGTTTCTCTCCAGATCACAGCAAAACTTTGCCAGAGTTACCCGTGGGCAACATTCGCAGCGTGATTGATACGTGGAACGATCAAATCGAAGAGTTGGGTAAAGAGTACGTTTGGGTGCAAGCATTTGAGAACAAAGGCGAAACCATGGGTTGTTCCCAACCTCACCCACACGGCCAAATCTGGGCTAATAGCTTCTTACCCAATGAAATTGAACGCAAGGAGCACAACCTAAAAGCGTATTACCAACAACAGGGTAGTAACCTGCTGGTGGATTATGTGCAAACTGAGCTGAAAGATGGCTCACGCATTGTGCTGAAAACAGAGCATTGGGTGGCTGTTGTGCCTTACTGGGCTGCATGGCCATTTGAAACCATGTTGCTGCCAAAAACGCATATCCGTCGCATGAGTGAGTTGAGTGATGCGCAACGTGACGATCTCGCCGTTGCGATCAAAAAACTGACCAGCCGTTACGACAACCTGTTCCAATGTTCTTTCCCTTATTCTATGGGCTGGCATTACGCGCCTTTCTTTGAAGAGGGTACGAACATTGACCATTGGCAACTGCATGCACTGTTCTACCCACCACTGCTGCGCAGTGCCTCGATTCGTAAGTTTATGGTGGGTTATGAAATGTTGGCTGAAAGCCAACGAGATTTAACCGCAGAACAAGCGGCGCAGCGTCTGCGCGAGCTAAGTGATGTTCACTACAAAGAGCAGTAACGTCATCTGTGCAGTTGTAGCCTTGTTGCTGCGTAAACGCACCCTAAGAACATAGGTAATCTATGTTCATTGGCTGAATTTACTTATCACCTCGCTGCACCTCCAACGACTTGGGCTTAACAAAGTTTTTTTCATAGCGCTAAGTGGTTAATGAGAAATGAAAACCAGTTTATGAGTTTAGGAATGCAAATGTTTGATTTAATCCAAAATGTGAAAGCGTCTTTTGAGCAAGTGTTGGGCTACGCGCCTAGTTATATCATCCAAGCACCAGGCCGTGTAAATTTGATTGGTGAGCACACCGACTATAACGACGGTTTTGTGCTCCCCTGCGCAATTAACTATCAAACCGTGGTAGCGGCTGCCAAGCGTGAAGATAATTTAGTCCGCATCGTATCTGTTGATTATGGCAATGCACTTGATGAGTTTGACCTCACCCAAGAGATTACTTTCCAACAAGACAAAATGTGGGCGAATTACATTCGCGGCGTGGTGAAATGTTTGCTTGCGCGTGGGTACTCGTTTACCGGGGCGGATATTACTGTCAGCGGTAATGTTCCACAGGGAGCGGGGCTTAGCTCTTCGGCTGCGCTTGAGGTCGTGATCGGTCAAACTTTTAAAGAACTTTATCAACTGGATATTTCTCAAGCGGAAATTGCACTAAATGGTCAACAGGCCGAGAACGAATTTGTCGGCTGTAATTGCGGCATTATGGATCAAATGATTTCGGCGCAAGGTCGTGAAAACCACGCGCTACTTTTAGATTGCCGTAGCCTAGAAACACAAGCGGTCTCAATGCCAGAAGAGATGGCCGTCGTGATCGTCAACTCCAATAAAAAACGCGGCTTGGTGGATAGCGAATACAACACCCGCCGTCAGCAGTGTGAAGAGGCTGCGCGTATTTTTGGCGTCAAAGCGCTGCGTGATGTAAGCATTGAACAGTTTAACCAAAAAGTTTCTGAGCTTGATGAGTTGGTGGCTAAACGTGCTCGTCACATCATTACTGAAAATGACCGTACTGTTGAAGCGGCCCAAGCGCTGCGAGCCCACGACATGAAGCGCATGGGCGAGCTGATGGCTCAATCACACGCATCGATGCGTGATGATTTTGAAATTACGGTCAAAGAGATTGATACCTTGGTTGATATCATCAAAGAGGTGATTGGTGACCAAGGCGGTGTGCGTATGACTGGGGGCGGCTTTGGTGGCTGTATTGTGGCACTTGTCCCACCGACATTGGTTGATGCAGTGAAAGCGGCTGTCGATGAGAAATATGAAGTGGCGACTGGCCTCAAAGCGTCGATTTACGTCTGCCAAGCAAAAGAGGGCGCTGGTCTAGTGGAGGCTTGCTGCACATCTTCACTGGTTCACACTATGACTCAGCAAGTAGCTTATGATGGCCGCCCGGCACAACTTGTCAGTTTGACTAACCGCATTGGTAGCCGCGTAGTATTAATGGATATTGGCGCAACATGGCTCAGTTGTGAGTTGGCGTTTAAGGATGGGGAACGCAGAGAAGTTCTGCTGGGTGTTTCCACCATGAGCGACTTCCAGCAGCAACAAAGCTATATGGGCGTCACTGTGGGACGTTATGCCAACCGGATCGCTAAAGGGCAATTTGAATTAAATGATCAACGCTATCAAGTGACGACCAACCAAGCTGGAAATAGTTTGCATGGCGGTCTTGAAGGGTTAGATCAGCGTCGTTGGACTATTGCTCACAAAAGTGCTCAACAGGTGACGTTTTCAATCCATTCATCGGATGGTGACCAAGGTTTTCCCGGTAATGTTGACATTGCCGTGAGCTATGAACTGAACGATCATAATCAATTAATCCTCCGCTATTTAGCGACCACAGATAAACCAACGCCGCTTAATTTAACCAACCACGCCTATTTTAATTTGCTAGGCGCAGAGAGTGATCATACGATTTTAGATCATTCACTCTTTATAAAAGCCGATCAATTTTTACCCACAGATCCACATGGAATCCCATTGTCAGGGCCAAAATCTGTCATTGACACGGGCTTTGATTTTCGCGTTGCAAAATCAATAGGTCGTGACTTACTCAAAGATGAGCAGCAACAAGCAAGCAAAGGGTATGATCACAGTTATTTATTGCCCGACAAAACTGATTTAACCGTGTGCGCCGCGCAACTGAAATCACCAGATGCAAAGGTAACCATGAGCGTATTTACGACTAAGCCAGCCATACAACTTTATAGTGGAAACTGGTTATCGGGGACGCCCAATCGGCGCGGTGGGGTTTATCAAGGCTATGCAGGGGTCGCATTAGAAACTCAATACTTGCCGGATGCTCCCAATCATGCCGAATGGCAGCAACCCAGCTGTATTACTCTGCCAGGGCAAGAATATACTCATACCACAATTTACCAATTTGACGTTTAAGGTGGGTGCGTCGCTTAGATGTTGAGTATTGATGCCCAAAGTGGCGAGTGAAAGTGTAACCTGAGTGCGTCAGATTTTTTCTACCGAATCTCGACGCACCAAAGTCGGTGAGAAAATCATCGGTTCTTTTTCTATCGTTTCGCCACGGGCTAATTGGAGTGCCAGTTTAGCGGCTTTTTCAGCCATCATCTCGATTGGGTAGCGGATGGTGGTCAGCCTTGGGCGAATGTAGCGTGCGATCAACGCATCATCAAAGCCGATCACTGAAATTTGCTCAGGGCTTTTTACACCATTCTCCTCAAGCACATTTAACGCGCCCGCTGCCATATTGTCGTTGTAGGCGACCACGGCAGTCATGTCGATCGAACGGATCAGCAAGTGAGTCATCGCTTGCTCGCCACCTTCGCTGTGTGGTTCGGCCAACTCGATGTAATTAGGAGCGATCTCAATACCGTGATCTTTCAACGCGGCTTGATAACCAGCTACGCGATCTGTAGCGTCTTCAATCGAATGAGAAGAGCCAATACAAGCAATTTTTTTATGACCGTGGCGGATCAAAAATTCAGTCGCCAAATAAGCACCTTTGTAGTTATCCAATGAGATGCAGCGGTTAGCCAGTTGCGGGATATGACGGTTGATCAATACCATCGATTTCACTTCGGCGGCGTAGTCGATCAATTCTTGATCCGATAAACCTTTCGAGTGAATCACCAAAGCGTCACAACGGCTGTTGATCAACAGTTCAATCGCTTGGCGCTCTTCTTCAGCACGGTGATAACCATTGCCAATCAATAGATGCTTGCCATTGTCATGAGCCACATTATCGACCGCTTTCACGAGCATGCCAAAAAAAGGATCGGAAACGTCACTGACTAGCACGCCTATGGTGTCGGTACTTTGGCTGACTAAAGCTCGTGCGGCGGCGTTAGGCCGATAGCCAAGTAAACTCATTGCGGCGGTGACCGCTTCAATCGATGTTTTACTCGCTTTAGGGGATTTATTGATGACTCGTGAAACCGTTGCCACTGACACACCGGCTTCGCGAGCTACATCTTTTATGGTAGCCATATTACACCTCTTGCTATTGCTCGCTGTATTTAACAATGGTGGTGTAAATAAGGCAAACGAACAATGCAATCAATGTGATAATTACGACTTTCTATACAGGTAAATCAAGGCTTCTAATTAATGTAAACGTTTAAAATTGGAATAAAAGCTAAGGCGCTAACGGACCGTAGCAATCAGCTCATCAATGATCGCATGATGACAGGGTTCTACCCCTGCTAAATTACCGTATTTCGGCGCGAGGCGATCGTTAATCAGCGGATGTTGCCAGCCAACCGTGTGCTCAACAAAATGGCGCGCAAAGGTTTCTGAAAACTCTAAACAACCAGCCAGCACGGTATCGACATAGGTTTGTACGATAGGGCTTCGCTCGCAGGGAGGCTCTGGTGCCTCTTTGACATAAACCCAAATCGGCCATTGGAGGTTAAAAGCGTCATCACTCTCGATTTGATTGGTGTTGAGGGGGACTCGCTCATAACCACGTTCTCGACGGTCAAATTCTGCCAAAGCGGTTTCATCGATCTCCAGTAGTACACCGTTGACTTGCCCTTGTCCTTCATTCACCACCAAAGGTGACAATATGTAGCTCTCATCAATTTTTCCCCAGTAACGAACTAAACCATGCGCGACCACGGGAATAGCTCTTCCTGTTTGCCCTGTTAACTGGCGAGAAGCGGAGTTGATCAAGCTGCCATAACCAAAAATATACATCATCAGTGAATTACGACTCCTTATTGAAAAAACGTAACCGATGCAAAATCCAAAACTCTAAACCAAAAATACCAACCAGTGCGATGCAAAAGAGAGCAAAAGCAACGGGGGATTCAGTGCCGGGAATACCGCCGACATTAACCCCAAGTAAGCCAGTTAAAAAGCTGGTTGGTAGAAAGATCGCCGCAATCACCGAGAATAAATAGGTGTTTTGGTTCATCTTCTCTGCATGATATTGACGTAATTCCCCTTTGATCAGTTCGAGCTCACCAAGGTAAAAATCGAGGGTTTCATTAATGCGCGTGATGGTGTTAACGCTGTGGCGCAGACGCAAGTTTTTATCATTTGCCAGCGAGACTTTGGAATCACTGAAATCATCGATGGCGTATTGCTGAGGTTTGATAAAACGTTTGATTTTGAGCAGCGCTTTATGCGTCTGCATCAGCTCGTCACTGAGTTCAATCTCGTTATCGTATTGGGTGATTTTCGCTTCAATGCTGTTTAAGTAGTTATCGATGTTTTTGTTTAAACCATCAATGATCTGCACGAGTACATCTGAAAGGGTTTGCGGGCCTTGCCCGGCCTGCAGTAGGTCACGGATTACATTGACGGCTTTTGACGGGATTTTTCGGGTTGAAAACAGCGCGCCATTGAAATAGAGAATGCGCACGCTCAACATATCTTCTGGGTTGGCGTTGTCGTTCATGTTGACGCCACGCAAAATCAGTAAAAAGTTATCATCATCGTATTGCTCAAACAGTGGGCGAGTGTCCTCTGCTAAGAGGCTGTCGACAATTGAAATGGGGATCTGATACTGCAGCAACCACTCTTTTAAACCGTGAATATCGCGTTGGCAGTGATACCAATTCCCTGCTTCAATCAGTGAAGCGCTATTGAGTTTTTGCTGCGGAGCGGATGCAGAAAAATGCCACTGGTCGATCAAAAATTCCATGAATATCCTTATAACTTGCTCCTCAATGACTCAGCATTGAGGAGCAGTAGATTATACCAATTGAGATCAGAAGCCGCGCATTTGAATACGGCGCAGAAACTCAGTCATGATCCTATCGTAAAGAAGATCGCCTAAAAACGCATCCTCAACTTGGTGATCAATACTAGGGTTATCATTCACTTCAATTACATAAACTTGGCCATCAATCTCTTTCAAGTCAACGCCGTACAGGCCACTGCCGATAAGGTTTGACGCTTTTAAGGCAACATCAACCACGTTTTTAGGTACTTGTTTTAAATCCAAGGTTTCAAAGCCGCCAGAAGAGACTCGGCCACTGTTGTGGTGTTGATAAATTTGCCAGTGGCCGCGGCTCATCATGTATTTGCAGGCGAAGATGGCTTGGCGGTTCATTACACCGATGCGCCAGTCAAAGTCAGTTGGCATGAAGGCTTGTGCCAAAATCAGAGCACTTTTTTCAAACAGTGCGCCGGCTTCGCGTTCCAGCTCTTGCTCGTCGCGTACTTTGACCACGCCACGTGAAAATGCGCCATCTGGAATTTTTAATACCATGGGAAAGCTCAACTCCTGCATGACATTGCTTTTCCATTGCTCATCAAAACTTTGCAAAATCACGCCTTTTGGCGCAGGCACTTTGTTGCGTTGCAACAACTCAGTTAAGAACACTTTATTGGTGCATTTCATGATCGATTCAGAATCATCCATCACCACCAAGCCCATTTTCTCAGCCGTTTTTGCAAAGCGGTAAGTGTAATTACTGATGTTCGTGGTGGCGCGAATAAACAAGCCATCAAATTCACCCAAACGCGATAAGTCATCCGGTGAAATGGTTTCTAGGTTAACCCCTAAACGGTTTGCGGCGCGGCGAAAACGTTTTAATGCTGAGGGATCAGAAGGTGGCATTTTCTCTTCTTCGTCCACCAGCATGGCAATATCGTAACGGTATTTTTTCTCTTGCTTCGGTTTACGCCAAACTTTGGTTGAAAACAGCTCTAATGATTCGACGAAGAAATCTTGCTCTTGGTCGTTCAAATCTTGGAATGGGAAAGGGCCAATTTTGCTGATTTGCCACTGCCCTTGAACGCGGTTCATTTCCAACTCAATAACGGGCACCATAAACTGTTCAAACAGACGGCGAGCCAGTTTATCCAAGCCTTTTTCTGCGGTGCGGCCAAAATAAATTTTGCACTGTATAAAATCGGTTTGGGCGCACAGTTTATTGAGTTTCAATAAGCCAGAAGAGAGTAAAAAGGGTTGATTGATGTCGTTGATTGCCATCACTCGAGGGATAACGCGGTGGCCGCGTGCCTCTGCCATCAGCGAGCAGTAATAGCCGCTGCTCATGTAGCCATAATCGCGACACAGGTTGACCACTTGCAGGCTGCGATGAGTATGGGTGCCATTACTGTTGAGGTATTGGTCTACACTTACCACTTGCTCTGAGGGGAAATATTGTTGCCAGTCACTGGACTGGTCGGTCACGATCAAAAGGTTTGCCATTGCTATTCTTTTCCTTAATCAATAGGAATAATATTGAGCCGCAATCTTGCCAACCACTTAAGGACGTCGTATGGACTTTCGTCTTGCGAAAAGTGCTGATCTCACTGCTCTTAATGCGTTAGAACAACAGCTGTTTGACGGAGATAAAATCTCTCCACGTCAAATGAAGCGTTTTTTACATTCCAACCAAGCGGTGTTGTTTGTGGCCGATGCCGGCACAGAGCTGGCTGGATATGCATTGCTACTATTTCATCAAGGTACACAGCTATCAAGGTTGTATTCGATTGCCGTAAAACCTGATTTCAGAGGCCGGAGGATTGCTCAAAATTTGGTCGAGCAATGCGAGCGTGCTGCTCTTGATCAAGGTGCCACTACATTACGATTAGAAGTGCGTGAAGACAATACGGCAGCGATAAATTTATATGAAAAAATGGGCTATAAAACCCTGAAATTTCTTATCCATTATTACGATGATTTGTGTAATGGACGCCGGATGCAAAAACGCTTGTCGCCACAAGGGCCTAAGGTGCAATTACCGATGCCACTTTATGTTCAGACTACGCCATTTACTTGCGGTGCGGCATGCTTGCTGATGAGCTTTTCTTGCTTGTCTAAATCGTTTGAGCCGAGTCGCACCGCTGAGCTGCAACTGTGGCGAGAAGCGACAACGATTTTTATGGCGGCAGGGCACGGTGGGTGCAGCGGCCAAGGGTTGGCATTGGCTGCTAGTCGACGCGGTTATCATGTGGAGCTGTGGAGCCAATCCAAAAGCACGCCTTTTATTGATAGCGTGCGAGATGCCAATAAAAAACAAGTTATCGAATTGGTTCATCTTGATTTTTGTGAGCAGCTTAGTCATCAAGATGTGGCGATGATTGATGCACCACCGAGTCAAGAGCAACTAGAAGCGTGGGTGACGGAAGGGGCATGTGTGCTGCTACTCATCAGCACTTATCGTTTCGATGGTAAGAAAGAGCCGCATTGGATCGTACTCAGTGGTATGAGCGATAAATTCTTCTTCATTCACGATCCACATGCAGAAACAGAAGCGGATGCGATGGCTTCTGCCTTCATTCCGGTCGGCAAAAAAGCGCTGTCACAAATCATCGGTTTTGGTAAACAAAAACAGACGGCTTGTGTGGTGATTAGCTTGAACCGCAGTGCTATGCGTGTAACTACGGGTTAGGATAGGGTTTAAATGAATTCGTTGAGTCATAATGACTTTTTTTATTGAGTTGTTATGACTCTTTTTATGAGTGATATTTCTTATTTTATTGTTTTTATTGGGTATTTTTATTGGCTTGAATTGTGCTTGTGGTGTTGGTCGTCTGTCATGATATCCACCACCGCCGTAAGAGGTCACAGTGCTCAATATTACCGATATAAAAGTAGAACAACGCATACCCGCTTGGTTGCGCCTTGGTTTTCGTCCCTTTTTCCTACTTGGTAGCGTATATGCCGTTTTAGCGGTGACGTTATGGGTCTGGATGTTTCAAACCGGTCAGCCATCGACATTGCAAGTTCCTGCGCTGTGGTGGCATGTACATGAAATGCTGTTTGGTTTTGCTATGGCAATTTTGGTCGGTTTTCTATTGACTGCCGTACAGAACTGGACTGGCATTAATGGCACTAAACATTATCGCTTAGCCGTGTTAGTCGCCTTGTGGCTAGCGCCTCGAATCTTATTGTGGACGCCGACACCTTTGTGGGTCATCTCTTCCGTCGAAGCGCTTTTTTTGGCCGCTTCAGCCTATGAAATTGGCTGCCGAGTAGTGCAAGCGAAAGGCTGGAAAAATCTCTTTTTTGTACCGCTGTTTATTTTAGCGATCGGCGCGAACTTTGCGAGTTATGCCACCATTAAAGGAATGCCGCCCTTTAGCTCGGCGGCGGTATGGCAGGCGATGTTGTGGTGGTTCACATTGTTGCTATCGGTCATGGGAGCACGCGTGATCCCTTTCTTCAGCGCAAGGCGTTTTAACTTTGAAAAAGCACAGCCATGGGTATGGCTCGATTGGTTAGCCAATGCACCCATTGCGGCCTTGTTTATTTTGAGCTTCTTCCCGCTGACGATGGTGCAGATTGGTCAGCCTATCATGTTACTGGCTGGGTTAGCGCAGTGGGTACGTTGGATGCGTTGGAAACCATGGCTAACATTGAGTGAGCCTCTGGTTTGGTCGCTGCACGCTGCGTATGCCTGCATTCCTTTGAGCTTATTACTGCGCGGGTTAATTGATGATGTATATGTCACTCATAACCTGATCCATCTCTTTGCTATTGGAGCCATCTCAGGCTTGATTTTGTCGATGATTGCACGCGTGACCATGGGGCATACCGGCAGGGCGATTTATCAAGGGCCTAAAATGAGTATTGCGTTTGCGGCTTTGATGATGTCGGCATTGGTACGCAGCCTCGGTGTAGCGTTTTTTCCAGCACAACTCTTTTTGATGGTGAATATCAGTGCCGCACTCTGGATATTGGCTTTTACTCTGTTTGTGTGGAAATTCGGCACGATGTTACTTACGCCGAGAGTCGATGGCCACCCGGGATAACGGTTTGGCTCGTAACGTGGAAGTAGCAAAATAAAAAAGTAGAAAGTAGCCTAGCAGTAGAAAGCGCGCAAAAGAAAAAGGCTTGGCACATGGCCAAGCCTTTTTATCAGAAAAACTGGATCAGTTATGGCTGTGCAGCATGCTGTTCAGTTCAACGGCTGATTTATTGGCTAAACACTCAATTTGACCAGTGATCGAGTTGCGACGGAAAAGTAGATCCGATACACCAGCTAAATCACGTGCTTTGACGATTTCCACTTCTTGGCCTTGGTTATCGAGCATACGCACTTTAGTGCCAGCAGTTACGTACAAACCTGATTCTATTGTGCAGCGATCGCCGAGTGGGAAACCTAAGCCTGCATTTGCGCCAAGCAGTGAGTTTTCACCGATAGAGACCACGACCTTACCGCCGCCAGAAAGCGTACCCATGATAGAAGCGCCACCGCCGATGTCCGATCCATTACCAACAACTACACCAGCAGAAATACGCCCTTCAACCATGCTCACGCCTGTTGTACCAGCGTTGAAGTTGATAAAACCTTCATGCATCACAGTGGTACCTTCGCCCACGTGCGCGCCAAGGCGAACGCGCGAGGTATCCGCAATACGGATGCCCGCTGGGACAATGTAATCAACCATTTTCGGGAATTTATCGACACAATCTACCGTTAAAGCTCGGCCTGCAAGGCGAGCTTCAATTTGACGATCCGCTAGTTCAGGTAGATCGATAGGACCCTCATTGGTCCATGCGATGTTGTGCAGCAGGCCAAAAATACCATCAAGCACAGTACCGTGTGGTTTCACTAAACGGTGTGAAATCAGTTGTAGCTTCAAAAAGCCTTCAGCGACTGATTGAGGCTGTTCGTCGGAAGCTAAAATAACCAGCACCAGTGGTTGTGAGGCGTTAGCGGCTTTATCGGCAAAACTGGCATTGTTAGCCTGATCATGTCGAGCAAATATCGCGGCGAGTTGGGCGCTTTGCTCAGTTGAGATGTCGATATACTGGTTGCCTTCGCCATAACCAGAGACTTGAGCAAGCTCGCTCACTAGCGCGTCACTTGGGTTGAGAATTGGCGCTGGAAAAAACGCTTCAATAATTTTTCCATCACGGTTTTTGGTTGCCGTGCCAAAGGCAAGTGCAAAGTAAGCCATCTTGATATCTCCATGTTGTCACTATTGATGCGCTCGCCAGCGTAGGTTGAGCATCATTGCGGCGCACTCGATTTATCAAGCATCATAAAGAGTGAGGCAGGGGTAGGAAAGGGTAAAAGGGGAGAACGTCCGTAAAACGATACCTTTTGTCTTTTTAGCGATGTATTTCTTTAGACAGAAATATAAAACCGCTGACGAAGCAGCGGTCTTTTCACGTTCTATCATCTTAAGTTAAGCGTTTAATCGCCTTAAGCTGCATCTTCTTCTGGTGCTTCGTCTTTTACCGCTTTGGCTTTTTTAGGCTTAGCCGGTGCAGGCTTGCGCTTTGCGCCAAGTGCGTAAAGCACTTCTTCTTTATTTTGCGCTAAGAACATCGCCAAAGCTTCTTGCTTGGCTTCATCTTCTAGCAACTCACTTTTCCCTAACAGTTCGAAAAGCTCATCTGCCATATCGAGCATTTTGTCATAAGCGTCAGCGTCTGCTTTAGAGGTAAAAGTCATCTTTTCTTCTCCGTTGCGTTCCACCACGTACTTGACGATTACAGCCATGGTTAATCCTCTAACTTAGTCATTAATTCTACTGGCTGTTTATACAGTTTTTAAACCATGAAGTCTAGGTGAGCAGGAAAAAGTGAGAGATGGATGGCTACTCTTTGTTCCATTGATAACAAAATTCAATAAAGTGTTTGAGCAGTGGGCTTTGGTATTTTTCTTTATGCACCAATAGCCAGAAACGGCGTTTCATGTCCAGCGGAACATGGAGTCTTTTAACCCGGCCATCTTGCAATGCTGAATGCGCAGCAAGGGTGGATAAACAACCCAAACCTAACCCTGCCGAAACACTGTTGATTAAGGCTTCAGTGGTATTCAATTCAAAGGCTTCATGCCATTGCTCAAGTCGTGGTGCGATAGCCCGTAAGAAAAACTCTCGCGAGCCAGAACCCGCTTCGCGCAATACCCATTGGCTCTGTTCGAAATCATTGAGGGTGAGCTGATTTATCATTGTGAGTGGATGTTCGGGTGCGCAAATAATACACATTTCATCGTGTGAAAAAGGCGTTGAAATCAGCTCTGGGTGCAGTGTTTTTCCTTCAATCAACGCAAGATCCAGTTCGTAATCGACCAACTTTTGGCAAATCAGCGCCGAGTTGGAAATAAACAAACTTTGCGAGATGTGTTGGGTTTGCTGGCGAAATTGACTGAGTAGATAAGGCGCAACATGGTTGCCAATCGTATCACTGGTGCCAATGCGCAATTGGCCTGCGAGGGTTTGCTCACTGTCAAACAGTTGGTTAATGTTGCTCGCACGGCTTAGCAGTTCATCGGCGAGCGGCAACAGTTTTTGTCCCTCTTGATTGAGGATTAAACGGTTATTGACCCTATCGAACAGCGCATGCCCAAGCTGTTTTTCCAGTTCAGACAGTGACATGCTCACGGCCGCTTTTGACAAAAACAGCGCCTCTGCAGCTTGGGTCAAGGTTTTGTGTTGCGTAATCGAAGTGAATACTTTCAATTGCTTAAGAGAAATATTGGCAGCCATAATTTTGTTTAATTAATCTGAACGTGTGTTCTATATATTTAGATATATCAGAACAAAAGGCAAGCGTATGATAGCGACATTGAACAACTACTTTGTTAGTTCTGATGAGAGGTCAATATGATTCGAGCAGCAAAAGCGAAAGTTATGGGTGCGCCAACCCCTATGGCGGGTTTAGCTCTAGGCATCGCAAGCTTGGGTTGGAGTTGGGAAAACTTTGCACCATTACAAGGTTATGGCCAATTAAGTGGAGCCGTTATTGCCAGCGTGTTGCTGGTGGTTCTTGCGTTTAAATTTCTCTTTCATGGCCACTTATTACGCCAAGATCTCGCTCATCCGGTCGTGGGCAGTGTTGTGCCTACTTTTGCGATGGGCACAATGGTGGTTTCCAATTCATTAGGCCATTTTTACCCAATGGCTGGTGATGCGTTATGGCTATTTGCTGTGGGTTTACACATCATCTTCTTGGTCAGTTTTTTGTACCATCGTGCGCAGTCTTTTGAACTTCATCACATGGTGCCAAGTTGGTTCGTTCCACCTGTGGGTATTATTGTGGCCGACGTGGCGTTTTCTGGAAACCCAGCACTTGCACCAATCGCAAATGCAACCATGATGTTCGGTTTAGTCGCTTATGCGGTGATGCTGCCGATGATGATTTACCGTTTCATGTTCACACATGAAGTTCCAGATGCAGCAAAACCAACCATGGCTATTTTGGCGGCACCAGCGAGCCTCTCATTGGCTGGTTACTTAACTGTCACGGCTAACCCATCGCCAGTGATCATCGGCATTTTATTTGGTATTGCCGTGTTAATGACAACGATTATCTACTTAGCTTTCTTTAAATTATTACGTTTGCCTTTTAGCCCAGGCTACGCAGCGTTTACCTTCCCAATGGTGATTGGTGCAACGGCGCTATTTAAACTCACACATTGGATGGAAACCGTTGGGGTGAGTGCTGAGTATGTACAGCAAGTGCATTGGTTAGCTGGGTTAGAGTTGATTGTGGCAACTATTGTGGTGGGTTATGTTGCTATTCGTTACTTAAATTTCTATCAACCTCATCGCGTGCTACTCAGCAGCATGAATGAGCTAGAAGAGCAAGATGAACACGCATTGAACTGTGAAATGAAATAGCCTGCAGTTTAGGCAATTCAAAACATAAAATTCTCAAGTATAGAATGCACTTATGCTAATCTCAGTCCTTATTGTGACAAGAAAAGCGTGAGTGCATTTTGTTTACTGTCTACCATTCCAATAAAGTCGATACCTTAAAGATCCTGCTCGTGCATTTGATCAAAAGTGCACCGTTAGCCAACCCCTTTGAGAAAGAGCAGATCTTGGTGCAAAGCCCAGGGATGTCGCAATGGCTCAAAATGGCCTTAGCGAAAGAGCTCGGTGTGGCGGCGAACCTTGAGTTTCCTCTACCGGCGACCTTTATTTGGGACATGTTCACTAAAGTGCTACCTGATGTACCTAAGCGCAGCGCTTTTAACAAAGAAGCGATGACGTGGAAACTGATGCATCTGTTGCCAACCTTGCTTACGCTCGACCCCTTTGCCTCTTTGCAGCGTTACCTTGAACAGGATGATGACCATTCCAAGCTCTATCAGTTGGCCGAGAAAATTGCCGATATTTTTGATGGTTATTTAGTCTACCGCCCCGACTGGATTGCCAAGTGGGAGGCGGGCGATGATGTGAGCGAGATTGGCGATGAGCATCCATGGCAGCCGATATTATGGCAAGCCTTATATCAATACACGCTAGATCAAGGCCAGTCGCACTACCATCGTGCCAATCTCTATCAAAGTTTTATTGATCAGCTTGCGCGTGGCTCGGTTGATTTAACCAAACTGCCCAAACGTTTGTTTATTTTCGGTATTTCATCACTGCCGCCTCGTTATATGGATGCACTCAAAGCGTTGGGCGAGCAGATTGATGTTCACTTGATGTTTACCAACCCTTGTCAGCATTATTGGGGCGATCTTCGAGATAGAAAAACGCTCGCCAGACTGCACAGTCAGCAACGTAAAACGTTCGCCTTACAAGGTGATGAGATTCAGTTTGAAGGGCAACGCTCGCCGCTTAAAGGCGACATTGAAGCTAACCTCGTGGATGAATTGCATACCGAAGCTGCGGTTGGCAATGAGTTATTAGCCTCGATGGGGAAACTTGGGCGCGATAATCTTTTTTTACTCTCCCAAACGGAAAATGAAGAGCACGAATTTTTTATTGATCTGCCACGCGATAACTTATTGCATCAGTTGCAGGCCGACATCTTACATTTGCAAGAGCATCGAGATGATAGTCAACTGGACAGTAGCGACCACAAACAAGTGATTGCTTTGGATGATCCATCGCTCACTCTTCATGCTTGCCATAGCCCGATGCGAGAAGTGGAAGTGTTGCATGATCAATTGCTGGCAATGTTTGATGCTGACCCTGAACTGAAACCGCGCGATATTATTGTGATGGTGGCGGACATCAATGCTTACAGCCCAGCCATTGCGGCAGTATTTGGTAACGCGCCGGGTGAGCGCTTTATTCCTTACTCCATTTCAGACCGTACGGCAGATCAAGAGAGCCCGATCTTAGCGGCATTTATGCAATTAGTGCATTTACCCGATTCTCGCTGCCTAGCGTCAGAGTTATTAGAGCTGCTTGAAACTCCGGCGATGATGGCAAAATTTGAGCTTAATGAGCAAGACTTTGCGCAAGCCAAATTGTGGGTAGAAGAGTCAGGTATTCGCTGGGGGCTTAATGCTAGCACCGCGCAACAATTTGAGTTGCCGCAGACCGAGCAAAATACTTGGCAATTCGGGATTGAGCGCATGTTACTTGGTTATGCCATGCCTGCCTCAGCGGGTTTATTTACGCAAGGCGAAGTGACGCTCGCTCCTTATAATGAAGTGCAAGGCATTAACGCTGAATTTGCGGGTAAATTAGCGCACTTTATTCAGCAAGTGAGCCATTACCGCGAGCAGTTAGCGCAGACCCAAAGCGTGGACGAGTGGCGTCGCTTGCTCGGTGAGATGCTTGGCGCTTTTTTTAAGGTTGAGCTGGAAGGGGAGCTCGCACTCAAGTCGATTCGCGACACCTTGTCGCAGTTAAAAGATCAACTGGCCGAGGCCGGTTATGAGCAAGCACTTGCGCCAAGTATTATTACTCAATATTTGCAAAACAAATTGTCAGGTACGCGCATCAGCCAGCGTTTTCTGGCGGGACAAGTCAATTTCTGTACTTTAATGCCAATGCGTTCCATCCCTTTTAAAACCGTTTGTTTACTAGGAATGAACGATGGCGTTTACCCGCGCACTATGCCAGCCGAAGGGTTTGATTTGATGAACGGTCGCACCCGCGCTGGCGATCGCTCGCGGCGTGACGATGACCGCTATTTGTTCTTAGAAGCGATGCTCTCGGCGCAGCAAACCTTGTACATCAGCTACGTTGGACGCTCAATTCAAGATAATACCGAACGCGTTCCTTCGGTGTTGGTCTCTGAGCTTTTAGAGTATTGCCAACAAAATTACTGTTTGGTCGGGGATGAAGCGCTTGGCAGCGATCAATCGGCCAAAAATTTAGCCTGTGCTTTAACGACCACTCACGCCATGGTGCCTTTTAGCCCTAATGCTTTTTTGAGTAAAACTGGTAGCTATGCCAAAGAGTGGCTACCTGCCGCGAGTCGGCAAGGGCGAGCCAGTGGTGAGTTTAATCTCGCCCTGAGCGATTATTTACAAGGGGCGAGCTTTCCTGTCAGTTTAGATCTGGTTGAGCTGCAACGGTTTTGGCGTTTGCCTGTGCAATATTTCTTTAACCGTCGCCTTAAAGTGACGTTCGAGCCTCCGTTACCGGTAATGGAAGATGATGAACCTTTTGTCTTAAATGGCTTAGAGAGCTACCAGTTACGCGATGAACTGCTAGAGTTGCTGCTTGATCAACCCAATTCACCGCATGCCCTTGAGAGATTCATCGACCAGCAGCGCGCGCAAGGAAAGTTACCGATTGGTGCTTTTGGATCCTTGGAATTTGAAACTAATCGCGTGCAAGCACAAGAATTGGCGCAAAGAATCGCTTTCTTATGCCATTCGCCACTTGATGACCAAGAGATCGATCTGCGATTTGAATTGTTTGGTGAAGGCAAAAACGTACAACTGACGGGGTGGCTGACTAAGCGCTATCAATCCGGTTTAGTGCGCTACCGCAGTGGTTCGATTCGCGCGCAGGACTATTTAGCTGCGTGGATTGATCATCTCTCACTAGCGGCGATGGGCGAAAGTCAACCTACTCATTTGATGGGCTACGATCGTAAAGAAGGTGTGCAGCATTTTATTTATCCGCCCATGCCCGATACCGAACAAGCCAAAGCGTTGCTCGCAGAACTGGTGGGTTTGTTTTATCAAGGTATGACAGCGCCGCTCGCTTACTTTCCAAAAACCGCGTTAGCCTGTGTGGAAGCAGGCTTCAGCCGTGGTCAATGGGTTGATGATCGCGACAAATCGCTCAAGAAAATGGCCGATAGCTTTAATGAAAGTTACATGAGCCACGGTGAAGGAAGCAATGTTTACATCGCGCGTATTTGGCCGCAGTGGAATGAAGCCTTAGCTGAGCAGGTGCGTTTATTGGCCACGTTGGTGATGCAAGGGCCACGATTGTGGGTTCAAGTGGCGCAGGATGTTTAGCGATGGATAACTGCTTGGAAAGTAGAGTGGCCGCCAGTCAATCATTATTGTGTAGGGCGTTTTCTGTACGGCCACAGGTCAGAGGGACCATGATTTGGTTGGTTCGCATCATCGTGAGATTGACGAAACACGTGGCGCGGATAGTAAAGGCTGCCCGTTTGGCGAACCGTGAGAAAGATCTCACAACGTCTTAATTTATAAACTTATTTTGATTATTCATACCATTATTCAAGCGCGATCACATTCGCTTGCGTATTCAAAGGCTAACTGTTTATGAGTATGACCCCGGCTACGGTCACAACACCATTAAATACCCTTACGTTCCCGCTGCACGGTGCAAGGCTTATCGAAGCGTCGGCGGGCACAGGTAAAACCTTCACCATTGCAGGTTTGTATTTACGCCTGTTACTTGGGCATGGTGATGCAAAGTCACGTCATCAAGTGCCACTGACGGTCGATCAAATTCTAGTGGTTACCTTTACTGAAGCTGCCACTGCTGAGCTTCGTGACCGTATTCGGCGGCGCATTCATGAGGCGCGTATTGCTTTTTCGCGCGGTTTCAGTGATGACCCTGTTATCAAACCGCTACTTGAGCAAACCAGTCATCACAAGCAAGCGGCGCAAATATTACTGCAAGCGGAACGGCAGATGGATGAAGCGGCAGTCTATACCATTCACGGCTTTTGCCAGCGTATGCTCACCCAAAATGCGTTTGAATCGGGCAGCCGTTTTAATAACGAATTTGTGACCGATGAAAGTCATCTAAAAGCGCAAGTGGTCGCGGATTATTGGCGTCGTCAGTTCTATCCGTTGTCGATTCAGCTTGCTGCGGAAGTGCGCCGTTTATGGTCATCACCAGCAGCGCTGCTTGAAAAAATCAGTGGCTATTTAACTGGCTCGGCGCTAACGCTCTCTGTTGAAGCGATGAGTGGCGATTTAAGCGCGCTTTATCAATCGTGCTTGTCACGCATAGAGTCGCTAAAAAAGCAGTGGCTTGATTCATGCGATGATTTACCGCCATGCATTGAAGCTTCAGATTTGCATGCAGCAACGAAGAAAGCGTTGCTGAAACGGCTAGAAGGGTTAGCGTTGTGGGCAAGCAACCCGGAGCATGAATTGAACCTACCGAGCGAATTACAAGAGTTTGCACAAAGCGCGTTGGAGGCTAAGTCGAAAAAAGGTCAACCCCCGCAACATGCGCTGTTCACGACCATTGAGCTCTTTTTGCAACAACCCATCAGCTTAGAAGCGCCGCTGCTGGCGCACGCTATTACTCATTGCCGAGCCATGCTTGCCAAAGCGAAAGCACAAAAGCAGTGGTTATCGTTTGATGATTTGCTCACTCAGCTTTCTGCCGCGATAGATAATGATGAGCTGGGCATACTGACTGAGCGGATTCGCAGCCTTTACCCCGTTGCGATGATCGATGAATTCCAAGATACCGATCCGCTGCAATACAGTATTTTTAGCCGCATTTATCTGCCTAAGGCTGAATGCGGTTTGTTTATGATTGGCGACCCAAAGCAAGCGATTTACGCGTTTCGTGGTGCAGACATTTTTACCTACATCAAAGCGCGTAAACAGGTGAGCGCACACTACACCTTGGGGACCAACTGGCGTTCTAGCGCGAATATGGTCAATGCCGTCAATCAGATTTTTAGTACGCCTGATAGTGCTTTTATCTACGACCAAGACATTCCCTTTTTACCCGTTGAAGCCAGTCCAAATGCGCAGCAGCGTCAATGGTGGCTTAACGGAACCGTGCAACCAGCGCTCACCTATTGGCTGCAAGAAACGCAAGACAGCCCGTTGCCAAAAGGCGAATACCTGCAATGCATGGCCAAAGCGTGCGCCAGCCAAATTCAGAGTATTTTGAGCGCCGCGCAGCATCAACAAGCGTACTTTGATACTGCTAAAGGGCAAAAGAGCGTGCAAGCCGGTGACATCGCAGTCTTAGTACGGACGGGTAATGAAGGTCGTATGGTGAAAGAGGCGCTCGCCACGCAAGGCATTGCTAGTGTTTATCTCTCGAACCGCGATAGTGTTTTTAGCAGCGAGGTAGCACAAGATGTACAGCGTCTATTGCAAGCGGTACTGACTCCTGAACATGATCGCGCCTTGCGGGCTTGTTTGGCTTCACCACTTTTCGCGTTAGATGCTGCCAGCTTGGATGATTTAAACAACGACGAATCGGTATGGGAAAACGCGGTTAACGAATTTAAACAATATCGCCAATTGTGGCTTGAGCGCGGCGTGCTTCCTATGTTGCGCAGTGTGATGAGTAAACGTCACGTCGCTGAACGTTGGTTGGAAGAGCCGCAAGGTGAGCGCTCACTGACCGATTTTATGCACATTGGTGAGCTACTACAGCAAGCGCGACAAGAGATTGATAGCGATCACGGTTTACTGCGTTGGCTGGCACAAGCTATCAGTGACGCCGAGCATGGCTTAGGGGGCCGTGATGATCAAATTCAACGTTTGGAATCCGAACGCAACCTAGTGCAGATCGTCACTATTCACAAATCGAAAGGTTTGGAATATGACTTAGTGTTTCTGCCGTTTGTGGTCAGCTATCGAGAGGCAAGTGAAGGCAAATATCATGATGCCGTGAATGAGGAAACTGTACTGGATATTACCGCCAGTGAAGCTTCTCTCAAGCAAGCAGATAAAGAGCGGCTTGCGGAAGATCTGCGCTTGATTTATGTAGCGCTGACTCGTGCTGTGTATGGCTGTTTTATCGGCATTGCGCCGCTGCGTAATGGCCGCTCCACCAAAGAGCCAACCGGTGTGCATTTAAGTGCCATTGGCTATCTGCTGCAAAATGGTCAAGCCGCAGGCATTGCCGATCTTCACGCTGCGCTGCACGCTCAATCCAATCAATACATTCGTGTTTCTGAGCCACCAGCCGAGCAACCAGAGCCGTTTAAAGCGTTGAGCGTCGAGACGCCGGTATTGAGTGCCAAAACACTGCAAGCGCAGATTGACCGTTTTTGGCGAATGACCAGCTATTCTGGGTTGGTAAAACAAGGTGTGAAACACGCTAGCCACGACGCGAGTTTAGAAGTCTCAGGCTTTGATATCGACTCTGCTGATGAGCAAGCGGAAGCTTTACTGGTTGAGCCAGAACGTTCCATTTTTACTTTTCCACGCGGTGCAACGCCCGGTACTTTTTTGCATTCTCTCTTTGAAGAGGTTGAGTTTACTGAGCCTGCTAGCAGCGATGCTAACCAAAAAGTGATACTGGATTTACTGGTGCGAGAACAAATCGATATTGAATGGTTACCAGTATTACAAACGCTGGTCGATACCGTGTTACAGACACCTTTAGATGGCAAAACGTTGCGTTTGAACCAAAAAACCGCCACTCAGCGCTTGGTTGAAATGGAATTTCTATTACCGATAGAAGTACTGAGCGCTCCTGCATTGAACCGTGTCATTCAACGCCATGATCCACTGTCGGCTAAAGCTGGAGATCTTGGTTTTTACACTGTGCAGGGCATGCTGAAGGGCTTTATTGATTTGCTGTTTGAGCATCAAGGAAAGTATTACGTGCTGGACTGGAAGTCGAATCATTTGGGGGATGATGTGAGCGCCTATCATGGCGAGCGTTTGAAAGCGGCGATGGCAGAGCATCGCTATGATTTACAATATCAACTCTACGCATTGGCGCTGCATCGATTCCTACGCAGCCGTCTAGCAAACTATGACTACAATCGCCATTTTGGCGGAGTCTATTATCTCTTTTTGCGCGGCATGGATGGCGAGTCTGAGCATGGGATTTTCTCAACCAAACCGAGCTTTGAACTGCTTGATGAGATGGACAGATTGATTGATGGAGAAACCGTAGATACTCGCGCGACCGATGCAGGGCAAATGGAGTTAGATTTATGAGCAGTACGCTAATGACAACGCTTAAGCAGTTAGCGGAAAAAGGCGCTATGCGTCAGTTAGATTACCAATTCGCGCGTTTTATCGAACAAAAAAGCCAGCAGCAACTTGGCGCTGAACATAGCCAAGCGCTCGGATTTATTGCCGCGGTGGTCAGTGCTGAATTGGCCAAGGGGCATATCTGCTTACCTCTAGTGGACGCTTCAACGGCGCAGGGTGTCGACCTCGCAGCTAAGTTAGGCTTGTTTGGTGAGGCTGCATTGGCGGTCAATCAGCACCTATTGGCGATTGATTGGCCTTGGCTACTCAACCGTTCAGACTTAGTCGGACAACAAGGGGAAGCGGTGCCTTTAATGTTTGATGGGCGACGTTTATATCTACACCGTTACTGGCATTATGAAGTTACCTTAGCACAGCGTTTAATCAGCTTTGGGACACCCATGAGCCTAAAGCCTACTGATGTCCAAAAGCTAAAATTGCTGCTCGATACACTGTTTGCGCGTCAATACCACTTTCTGCTCCATGCGCTTCGCCAATTGCCAGAGACAGCCAATGCATCAGCACGCCAGCAACAAGTGTGTGATTTTCTGGATGTGGTCAACGCCGATGAACTTGATTGGAATGAGATTGATCAAGTCATTAGCCAAGCACGTACGGCGAAAGAACTCGAAGCATTAGAGACGCTGATCCCGCAAAGCGTTTGCATCAACTGGCAAAAAGTCGCAGCGGCAGTGGCACTGACACGCCGCTTTGCCGTGATTTCTGGCGGGCCGGGAACCGGTAAAACCACCACGGTTACCAAATTACTAGCCGCTTTGATTACCCAAGCCCAACAGCAAGGTGAGACGCCCACCATTAAATTGGTCGCACCAACGGGTAAAGCTGCGGCACGTTTAACGGAATCGATCGGTAAAGCGGTGGCTGAACTGGCGGTTGAGCCGGCGTTGAAAGCGGCGATTCCCACCGAGTCGAGCACTCTTCACCGTTTATTGGGCGTCATACCTAACAGTGTTGAGTTTCGTCACCATCAGCGTAACCCGCTGCATTTGGATATATTGGTGGTTGATGAAGCATCGATGGTCGATTTACCGATGATGGTCAAGTTAATCGAGGCATTACCCAAACACGCGCGCTTGATTTTACTGGGTGATAAAGACCAACTCGCGTCAGTCGAAGCGGGCGCTGTGCTGGGGGACATTTGTTCATTTTTAACCTTAGGCTACAGCCGAGCGCACAGCGAGTACCTAGCTAAGTTAACAGGCTATCAAACACTGATTGCTCATTCACACCCTAACGCAACCCCGATTTCAGACAGCTTATGCATGCTGCAAAAAAGCTACCGCTTTGATGTCCGATCAGGCATTGGTCAATTAGCAAAAGCGATCAATGCTGGGCAAGTGGCTATGGTGGATGAGGTATTAAAACGTAATTATGCTGATATTACGCACCACTCACTCAGTAGTGAAAGCTATAACCTAATGCTGAAAACCTTAGTCAAGGAGTATGGTCGTTATCTCACGCGCATCGAGAGCTCTGGTGCTGACGCTTCGGAAACTCAAGCCCAAAAAGCCAAAGCCGTATTGGATTGCTTTAATCAATGCCGTTTACTTTGTGCTATTCGTGAAGGGGATTTTGGGGTAAGTGGTTTGAATCAACGTATTGAACGTGCGCTGGTCGCACGTAAGTTGATCAAGACTCAAGATGAGATTTGGTATCACGGCCGACCCGTGATGGTGGCGCGTAATGATCATGGGCTGGGTTTGTATAATGGTGATATCGGCATATGCATGCTTGATACGAGCGAGCAAGAACCGCGTTTGAAAGTGTATTTTGAGCTGCCAGATGGTAGCGTGAAAGCCATTTTACCAAGCCGCGTACCAGAGCACGAAACAGCCTATGCGATGACCATCCATAAATCACAAGGCAGTGAGTTTGAGCTAACGCTGATGATTTTACCGCCTGATTTTAGCCCGATATTGACCAGAGAGCTTATCTATACTGGCATTACGCGCGCCAAGAAGCAGCTGATGCTTTTTGCTGACATGGGAACGATGAAACGAGGGCTCAAGATAAAAACGCAGCGAGCCAGCGGCTTAGTTACGAGATTAGACAAGAGACTAGCGTAAATCAGCAACTAGGATAAACGAGTTTGAGCTGTCCCCACACAGTTTGAAATTTACATTGTATGTTCAATTCATTCCGTTGTTTGGGGGAAGCTCAATTACTGATTTGGTGTGCTGCTATGCGAAAGCATGAGTAAAAGAGATGTTTCTGATTTTATAACGATCTTGCGAGCTGAGTATAAAGACTCGTAGCTTGTCGTTAACGGGAAATACGCAATGCACATGTTGGCCTTCAAGGAATTGGTTATCAGCCATATCCCAAAAGCTTTGAAGTGAGTTACAAATAACAGTTTTCATAGAATTTTTGCTCTTAAGTACGTGTCGTAGTAAAAGCAATCCGTGCAAGCCGACCTACTGGTATCTGACCAATCGGTATAAAGCCAAGTTCCTGTGTTGTTCATTAAATGTACATCATTAATGATGTCGGCGGATTCTACACATAATATTAAGTTAAATAAAGCGCTTATTTTGTATACAAAACAATGAAAACGTTTGCACTTGATCAAAGATAAACTATTCACCATAACTTAACGAATAAATACAATATCCTGACGTTAGAGCGTCAGTACTAAAATTTTTGAACGGCGTTGATAGTTGTACAAACTCTGTTTAGTTATCGGTAACGATTCCACACCGACTTCATAAAAACCTTGTTCTCTAAACCAATGCAAACTGTGCGTTGTCAAAACAAAGAGGCGATCTAAACGCATCGATTTTGCTTGTTGCTTCATGTGATTGAGTAACAATAAACCGCGGTTGCCGTCCCGATACTCCTGGTGAATAGCGACACACGCCATTTCTGCCATGCCCTCTTCTGGGTAAGGGTAAAGTGCGGCGCAACCAATCAATAAGCCATCTTTATCAATAATCGTGAATTTGTGGATCTCTTGCTCTAACTGCTCACGTGAACGCCGTACTAATATTCCTTGTTCTTCTAACGGGCGGATTAAATCGAAAATTCCGCCGATATCATCGATCTGTGCCTGACGGACTTGTTCGGCACTTGCCATGACAATCTGAGTACCGATCCCGTCAAAAGAGAACAACTCTTGGATCAAAGCACCATCTTGTTTGTAACTGACTAAGTGACTACGTGGCACACCTGCGCGGCACGCTGAAACGGCGGCTCGCAGAAAGCGTGAGGTACCTGAGCTATTATCCTGAACTTGGTCGGTATCTGCTTCAATACGCTGCATTATCCGTTCAACATCAGATGGGAACAGTTCAGCAATTGCGTTGCCTTGCTCATCGATAATGCCTTGCTCTGAGCAAAAACCGATCAGCTTATCTGCTTTTAGGCGTATTGCGACTTGTGTGGCTACTTCTTCAGAGAGCAAATTAAAACATTCGCCAGTGACGGAACTCGCAATAGGCCCCAGTAGCACGATCGAACCTTGGTCAAGCATACGGTTGATGCCTTCAATATCAATACGGCGAATGCGGCCACTGTGGCAATAATCGACACCATCATCTATACCTAATGGTTGAGAGATAACAAAATTACCACTAACGATATTGAGCTGAGTTCCTGCCATTGGCGTGTTATTTAAGCTCATTGAAAGGCGTGCTGTGATAGCGAGTTGGAGCTGCCCCGCGGCTTGCATGACTAAGCTGAGCGCTTCCTCATCAGTGACCCGAATGCCTTTGTGATAAGGAGTGGAGCAATGATGTGTCGCCAGAATTTGATTGATTTGTGGGCGAGCACCGTGCACCAAAACAATTTTGACACCAAGGCTATGCAGCAGTGCGAGATCGCTGATGATATTAGCGAAATTTTTATCGGCAATCGCTTCACCGCCGAGCATGATCACCATGGTTTTACCACGGTGAGCGTTAACATAGGGAGCAGATTGTCTAAATCCTTTAACGAGAGCTGTACTGCGAATTTTCACTCTGAGAGCACCTTGGTGTTTAAATATGTTCAAATAATGACTTTTTATTCACGTGTCGGCAAGTGGTTTTTTGAGTTTGGTGCAATTATTCAATCGCCGATTTTATCTCTGATTTAGGACACGTTAGACTGCTTGCCAATAAAGGCGAAATATGGCCAAAACCAACGAGTTGAGTCGCATGAAAATGACAAAAAACGTAGGCCTTACGGCTACGCCTCAGTTCACAAACTTGCGAAGACGTAAGTACATTGAACGAGGCTTGATGCTGGTTGTGATGATTGGCTTGTTTTCCGTAGCGTCGCTATACGGTGATCTCTTTACTCGGTTGGAAAACTATTTTTCGCCAAAAGATGAGGTGTATGGGGTTTGGGTTGAGCAGTATGTTGCCCCTTATTCAGCCAAACGAATTGAATTGGGGAAAGCAGGCGTGATCAGTAGTGGCCGAGTACTCACCACTTCATTTGAGTTTGATGGTCATTTTTTAGAATACCAGATTGGTGATACGAGCTATCGTTACAAAATGCGTGATGATAACAATACCGAAATGACACAAATGTCGTCGTCGCACTACAATCCAACCTTCCGATTGTCAGGAAAATACCAAAAAAACCTCCGTTAACAATTCGCTGATTGCGGTTTAGGCGCGAGTTTGTCATGCTTTTAGCAACTCAAATAACGGATAACTTCTGTGATTAAGCAAATTTTTCCTCTTGCGGCAGTACTGCTGCTGTTTGGTTGTGCGCAACCAACCGACCGTGCTCAGCAATATTTGGATGGTGATTTCTCTAAAGCGCTCAACAAAGTAGACACGGTGCAGTCCAATACGCCACGTGACTTTACGCAATTTTCCAAACAGAGCGAACAAGTGGTGACTCGCTCGGCGTCGATGGCAGCGATTTATCAACCTTTGTATCAACAGATCAGTGAATGGATTTTGCAAAGTGGTGATCCACAAGATTTGGCGAATTTTGGAATACAAGCGGCGCAGCTTGGTGGTGGCGATAAAAAAGGTAATGTGCTTTTCACTGGCTATTTTTCTCCGGTAATGGAGCTTCGCCATCAACCGGATGAAATATTCAAATATCCCGTATTTGGTTTGCCTGAATGTTCGGCCGATTGCCCAACGCGTGCGCAAATTTATGATGGTGCGTTAGCTGAAAAAGGGCTTGAGTTAGGTTATGCGGCGAACCTGATTGACCCTTTCATTATGGAGGTGCAAGGCAGTGGTTTTGTGCATTTTGAAGATGACGATACGCTTGAGTACTTAGCTTACGCGGGTAAGAATAACAAAGCCTACATCAGTATTGGCAAAGTCTTGATTGAACGAGGTGAAGTGACACGAGAGAAAATGTCACTCAAAGCGATCAAGGAATGGGTGCTAGCCAATGATGAACCGACGGTGAGAGAGCTGCTAGAGCAAAATCCTTCCTATGTCTTTTTTGCGCCCAAAGCGGCAGCCCCTGTCACTGGCTCTGCCGGTATTCCACTACTGCCGATGGCATCGGTGGCCGGAGATCGTTCCATCTTTCCAATGGGCACACCTATTTTAGCAGAAGTGCCGCTGCTCAATGCAGATGGTACATGGAGTGGCGCTCATCAGTTGAGAATGTTGATTGTGCTAGATACGGGCGGCGCGGTAAAAGATAACCACCTCGATCTGTACCATGGCATGGGCGAGCGCGCCGGAACGGAAGCTGGGCATTACAAACATTTTGGTCGCGTTTGGAAACTGGGGTTAGAAAACTCAGCCACACAAGCGCCTTGGGCATTGCCGCCTGAAAAGCTACAATAGTGACACAGGTTTCGACCTAGACTTTTAAATAAAGAGTGCGTATAAATCGCACTCTTTATTTTTCTATCGCTTTCAATCGGACTTTTAATTATGCGTGAACTCGATACCCCCGCTTCAGATAGCTACAACCAACGCTTCGGAGGCACTCGTCGCCTTTATGGAAATCGTGAGGTTGAAATACTGCGTGCTGCGCATGTGTGTGTGATTGGTATCGGTGGCGTTGGCTCGTGGGCAGTCGAAGCATTGGCGCGCACCGGCATTGGCGAGTTAACGCTGATTGATATGGACGATGTGTGCGTCACCAACATCAACCGTCAAATCCATGCGATGAGCGGTACGGTTGGGCAAAGTAAGATTGAAGTGATGGCCGAGCGGGTCAAGCTCATCAACCCTGAGTGTGTGGTGCACTTAATTGATGACTTTATCACGCCAGATAACCAGCACCACTATTTGAGTCAAACGTTCGATTACGTGCTTGATGCGATAGACAGTTTGAAAGCGAAAGCTTCACTACTGGCTTATTGCCGTAGCAATAAAATTAAAGTGATTACCGTCGGTGGTGCGGGTGGTCAAGTTGACCCAACTCAAATCAAGGTCGCGGATTTAACCAAAACGATTCAAGACCCATTGGCAAAAAAACTCAAAGATACGCTTCGTCATCGCCATAATTTCCCTGTAAACCCTGCGCGTAAGTTTGGTATTGATTGCGTGTTCTCGACAGAGCAGCTCAAATATCCGCAAGCCGATGGCAGTGTGTGCGCGGTGAAATCAACCGCAGAAGGGCCAAAGCGGATGGATTGCGCCAGCGGATTTGGCGCTGCGACGGTTGTTACCGCAACCTTTGGTTTTGTTGCCGTAGCGCGCATTGTTGAAAAGTTAATTCAGAAACATAAGGTGTAACGTTAATGACTCCTTTTCCTGCCTCCCCCTTTGGTCGTGAGATTAGCGCCGATGACATTGTGGCGATCATGCAAAATTTTACTGGCTGGGAAGATCGCTACCGACAAGTGATCCAGTGGGGGAAGTTATTGCCCACGATGCCTGATGCTTTGAAATCGCAGCAAGTCAGTGTTGCAGGCTGCGAGAGTCAAGTATGGTTAGTGGGGCTGGAGCACCAAGGAATATGGTCTTTCTGTGCCGATTCGGATGCGCGGATTGTGCGTGGTTTAATTGCTTTAGTCCTTGCTGCGTACAACGGCAAGACCTACGCACAAATTCAAGCGTTTGATGTGGATGCTTATTTTGAAAAAATAGGCTTGATTGCCCATTTAAGTCCTTCACGTGGTAATGGCCTTAAAGCCATTGTCGATAAGATAAAAAATATCGATCCAAGCTGAGCATCTCCCCCTTTTTATGAAAGGGGGAATTATTACAGCATATCAACTGCTTTAGTGATGGCGGCGATCAACTGTTCAACCTCTTGTTCGGTATTGTAAATACCAAACGAAATTCTCACGGTGCCAGTTAATCCGAGCGCATCCATTAATGGGTGAGCGCAGTGATGGCCAGAGCGAACCGCGATGCCTTGCTGATCGAGTAAGGTGGCTATGTCTTGATGATGAACGCCATCCATCACAAAACTGAGAATACTGGCATTCGGTTGATAGCCGATTACGCGAATATCATCGAGCTGTTGCAGGGCTTGATAAGTACGTGCTTGCAATCTATGCAGGTGAGTTTCTACGGTCGTCCGATTGCAGTTTTGTAACCATTCGATTGCTTTGGCAAGGGCTATCGCTCCTGCGACATTCGGTGTGCCTGCTTCAAATTTCCCCGGCAGTTCGGCAAATGTTGTGCCTTCAAACGAGACTTTTTCTACCATCTTGCCGCCGCCATGCCATGGAGGCATTGTTTCAAGCAGCGCTAATTTTCCGTACAGAACGCCAATGCCAGCGGGAGCGTAAAGCTTGTGCCCAGAAAAGAGATAAAAATCGGCGTCGAGTTCGCGCACGTTGACAGTTTCATGCACAATTCCTTGCGCGCCATCAATCACGACCACAGCGCCGACTTGGTGCGCTAGTTTAATTACAGTTTCAATCGGTTGGCGCGTGCCCGTCACGTTGGTGGTATGGGCTAGGGCGACAATTTTGGTTTTATTCGATAGCCGTGCTTGAAAAGCCTCAAGATCAAAGTGGCACTCTGGCGTGATGGGGACTTTGACGACGCTTGCTCCGGTTTGAGCCGCGACGATTTGCCAAGGCACTATATTGGCGTGGTGTTCCATTTCACTGACCAGAATCTCATCACCGGCTTGCAATGTATTACGTGCGTAAGTCTGCGCGATCAGGTTGATCGCTTCGGTCGCTCCGCGAGTCCAAATAATCTCTTTACGAGATGATGCGCCAATAAATTGAGCCATAGTGTCACGCGCCGCTTCAAAATCGCTGGTCGCTTTTGCTGTTAAGCGATGGCTACCACGATGTACATTGGCATTTTGCGTACTGTAGTAATGGCTAATGGCATCTATCACCACTTGCGGCTTTTGCGTGGTAGCGGCGCTGTCTAGATAAATCAGAATTTCGCCATCCACGGCTTGATTGAGCGCGGGGAATTGGTCGCGAATGGTCTGCACGTCAAACATTATTGCTCACCTAACTTGTGATAATTCAATGCTGCCAGTGTCACCATTGGCTGTGCAACTGACCATGCGTGTGCTTTACCTGAGAGTGATATGATGATCTCCATCGCGAACTCAAGTGCTGTTCCCGGCCCTTGGCTGGTGATTAATTGATGGTTTGTATCGATGGTTACGCGTTGATCTCGCCATAAATCAGTGGGGATATGATCGCGAAAAGCCGGGTGCCCTGTCATGATCGCTTGCGGGAAAAGCTGATGATGTTGCAAAACTAAGGCTGGCGTGGCACAAATAGCCGCCAACCATCGACCATGGTTATGCTGTTGCTTGAGCATTTCGATTAGCACTGGATTGTCACGAAAGATCTCAGCGCCTCCAACGCCACCGGGCAGCGCAATCACGTCAAACTCTTCATCGATCACATCCAGCAGTTTACAGTCTGCGGTTAATGTCACTCCGCGTGAGGCTTTCATCATCAATTGCCCGTCGAGATTAGCGCTGGCAACCACGACTTGATAGCCAGCTCTGACCATCATATCAATCACGGTGATCGCTTCCATCTCTTCGCAGCCTGTTGCTATCGGGACTAAAATTCGTTTACTCATTGGCTTTTCCAGCGGTGTTCTATCTGTTGAATGGCGTGATATAACTTACTATTTTCTGGTGTTGCGAGCTGATGTTGCTCTGCTTTCTTCAGTAAATAGCCCGTAATAAAGTCTATCTCAGTCTTGCGTTGATAGAAAATATCTTGATGCATTGACGAATAATTCTCTGCTGTGGCTTGAATCACCTGCTTAACCTTAGCAAGCAGTGATGATTGAGTGATCGCAAAGCCTTCAGCGCTCATGACATCGGCGACTTCTGCAACAATATTTTCCAGCGGCCGTTGGAAGCGTTCATCGGCTAACTCACCATTGCGACATTGCTCTAATGCGGTGAGCGGGTTAATCGCGCAGTTAATTGCAAGCTTATGCCATAGTGCTTCTTCAATTGTGTTATTCCACATTACGTCTGGCAATGCATGCTGAAGTACATCCACTAGAAACTGACACTGCTTGCCTTGGGCGTTGTAAGCCCCTAATTGAGTTACGCCTTTGCCAGTATGCAATACTTGATTCATTGACGGCTTGAGTGCACCGTGCGTAGTGGTTGAAAGCACAATAGGAAAGTCATTCAGTTGATCCTGCATCGAATCAAGCGCGCCCATGCCGTTGTGCATAAATAGCAAAATGGTGTCACGATTGAGTGTCTTCAGCTGTGGAGTGAGCGCTTGCTCGACTTGCCAAGCCTTAACAGTAATCAGTAAGAGATCGGCATGGCAGAGCGCGCTGTGATCATTGTAGGGCAGGGTAATAGACGCCTGTTTATCTAAAGCAATGGAAAGTGAAGATTGAGGTTGTCTGCCCCATAATGAAACGCGGTGTCCAGTAGCATGCAGCTTTGTCGCCCAAAGCAACCCAACCGCGCCCGGCCCAAGCACGACGATATTCATAACACCTCTCCATTGTTGACTTTGCGCCAAGGATAATGAGGTAGAAATGGAAAGCAATAAAAATGGCGCTCGAGAGCGCCATTTAGCTAAAAACTTAGGTTCGATTAGAACTTGTAAGTCACAGCTAGATAGTGACCAACGCCTGAAGATTCAGCTTTAGCAGATGCATTCCACGGCAGGCCTTCATTATCCGCAAAACCGTATACATCATGGTAAAGTTTTAGACCATAACCCACGGCAAAGCGATCAGAGTGCCAGTAGATACCGTTAAACATGGCACCGCCATCGCTAGATGTTGCGTATCCTTTGTCTGTTTCCATGCCAAATTGGTAATCGATGTAACCTTGGTAAGAGATAAATGAGCCGTTTTCAAAGAAGTAGAAAGGTTTGAACCAGTTGGTTGAGATTTGGAAACCATTCCAATCTTTCTTATTTGAATCGTAAGTACCGTACAGGTTTAAACCTACTTTACCTAGCCAAGGCACATTCACATCAGAGCCAAGGCCCACTTTTTGAGTGTTAACGCCAGACTTACCACCCCATTCCATTAGCGTAGAGACATACAACTCTTGCACTGGCCCGAAAGACAAATCTTTACCTGTAAGTGCATCTAGTGACATACGAGGTGCAAATTTCATAAAGATTTTTTCTTGGTTTTCCTTGTCACTGCTTGGATTGCTTAGCAGGTTAAAGATATCAACGTAACCGTACAGATCAAAAATCCCTGAGCGGCCGCCAAATTCCATTTCTAGATAATCGTGACTTGATTCAGATACGCCTTTTTCGTTTAGCGCAGCCATTAAGTTAAATTGCATCCATTTGTAATCGTTTTTATGGATGTCGCCATCTGAATAGTCAGCGGCCATAACTGGAGCAGAAGTTGCAGCCACTAGGCCTAGAGCTAGAAGTGATTTACGCATAAGGGGGACTCTCTATGTTTTGTCATAATTCAGCACACGTATATTTCTGATGTGCGTTCAATTGGCCCGAATAATAACGATAAAAATCTCAATTAAAAGTGATTGCGAATGCAAAAGTGAACAAACTTAGTGACTACGGTCACGTTAATGAATATTTGCTCGGAACTAAATTAATATTTCGTTCGCTTGCATCTTTAATGTGATTTTAATCACTTAAACGTTTGCTTTAGTATTGTTTTATGCAAATCGATAAACCAACATTTTTAGTTAGTGATCGTTTTGTAATCTTCAACGTATTTATTGACGGGCATGATGAAGAGTGATGAATGATGAAGAAATTGATGCTGTTTCCTTTAGCTTCAATCGTTTTACCAGAAGGGAAAATGAAGCTACGGATCTTTGAATCAAGGTATAAGAGGATGGTCACTCAATCCAGCCAGTCTGACTCTACATTTGGGATTTGTTTGATTGATAATAAAAAAGGCAATAAAGCAAATCAGTTATCTAAATTTGGGATGTTGGTTAAGATTGTTGATTTTGAAGCGCTCGACAATGGGATGTTAGGATTAACCGTGATGGGAATGGAGCGCTTTAAAATAGAGTCAGTAGTGAGCGAATTTGATGGCCTGCGAGTTGCTCAGGTCACGTCATTGCCCAGTTGGCCAGTAAGAGATTTAGAACCTCACGAATGGTATTTAAGCCACCAGCTACAAGCGGTTTATCAACAATTCCCTCAGCTTGGCGAGCTCTATTCGCACTGTTTTTTTGATGATGCCAGTTGGGTGGCGCAGCGATGGCTAGAACTGCTCCCTATCTCGATTCAACAATTTGATGATTTAATGAGGCAGGATGACGCGCACAGTGCGGTTGACTTTTTATTGCAGGTAATCGAAGTCTCACACTAACCTTGAAAGCGTGCAGTAAACTTAAACGAGAGGTCGCTCTGTAGTAGTGGCTTTGTATAAAAAAGAATACGACGAGTGATCGATGTATGCATTACTCACGTATAAAGGTTTATGGCTACTGTATGCCAATAACAACGGTTACTCCTAAAGGAAGAGCGCAGCATGAGCAGTGATTCTCAGCATAGTGTGTCGCTAAGCCCAAGCTACACCAAGCAAGACTGGGCTGAATGCATGGAACGTGTCAAGCAACATGATAAGCAGGCGTTTGCCTTAGTGTTTCGTTATTTCTCTCCTCGCTTACAACAGTTTGCGTTTAAGCATGTAGGCAGTGAGCAAGTGGCGTTAGAAATGGTGCAAGAAACCATGACCACGGTGTGGCAGAAATCTCACCTATTCGATAACCGAAAAAGTTCGCTTTCGACGTGGGTTTACACGATTGCACGCAATTTGTGTTTTGATCTCCTGCGTAAGCAGCGCGGACGAGAGTTACATGTTTATGCCGATGATATTTGGCCAACTGACTACTGCCCACCTGATTTGGTTGAACATTATTGTCCTGAACATGACATGTTAAAAGAGCAAATATTAAAGTTTGTGGCGTTGTTGCCTGAAGCTCAGCAAGCCATCGTGAAGGCGGTGTATCTTGAAGAACTGCCCCAGCAGCAGGTTGCGGAGATGTTCAATATTCCTCTCGGTACTGTCAAATCGCGTTTACGACTAGCCGTTGAAAAACTTAGACATTCTATTCAAGCGGAGCAATTATGAGCCACCATCCAAGCAACGAAGTACTGCAGCAGTATGCCAATGGTTCAATTGATGCGGCGCATGGCATTATGATTGCCACTCACCTTGAACTCTGTACTCAGTGTCGTCAACAGGTTCAATACTTAGAAACTCGGGCCGCCGAAGCATTGCTGAGCCAATCGTTGCCGCAACAAAGAATGGCCGTTTCTAATGATGATCATTTAAACCAGATGTTTGAAACGATCACAGTACTGGATACTCTACACCCATCGACCTTGCGTAAGCCTGAGCCGATAGAAATTAAAGTCAATGATCGCGTTGTGATGCTGCCTAGTACGCTGAGCCAACTGATTCGCTTCAAAGGCGAGTGGCGCAGCTATGGTGGTAAAGTTTTTAGTGCCCATCTAGATATTGCTGAAGACTCTCGCATGAACCTGATGTACATCAATCACAACGTGCAGATCCCTCAGCATACACACAAAGGGGTTGAGTCGACCTTGGTGCTCCATGGTGGCTTCAGTGATGAAGATGGGCATTATCAAGTGGGTGATTTCATTCAAAGAGATGCGAGTATTAAACACAGCCCTTTTACCAAAGTGGATGAAGATTGTTTATGCTTAACGGTGCTAACTGAGCCGATGCTGTTTACGCAAGGTGTTGCGAGAGTGTTTAACTTATTTGGTAAAGGTCTCTATCCGTAGTCTATAGCGGGCACATCAAATTAAAAAAGGTCGTATTGTACGACCTTTTTTTCATCTAACGCTTATCAATGCCTTGCTTGGCAATATCATCGATGTCTCTCTGCCGAGCTTTTTGCAGTAAATCAGCAAAATAATGGCGCAGTGAGTAGAGCATGATAAGGCTTGGTACTACCATCAGTGCGGTAATAATAAAGAACAGTGACCAATTATTGAGATAGTCGACCAGCTCTCCGCTAAAAGAGGCCAACGTGGTGCGGCCAAAGTTTCCTAGAGAAGCCAATAGCGCATATTGCGTTGCTGAAAATGCCTGCCCTGTTAACACAGTAAGAAACGAAACAAAGGCCACGGTGGAAAACGCAGTGGTAAAGTTATCGACAATTATGGTCGCCAAGAACAGGTGCTCATTAGGGCCAACTTGAGCGATCCACGAAAACATCAAATTACTGGCAGACATCGCGATGCCACCAATCATCAAGCCGCGAACAATACCAAATCGCACGTTAAACATACTGCCAATCAAAGTGAAGAATAGAGTTGCTCCCCAACCAATTAACTTCGAGTAGTGACCAATTTGTTCGTTGCTAAAGCCAATTTCTTTGTAAAATGGAATCGACATTCGGCCAAGAAAAGCTTCGCCAATCTTGAATAAAAAGACAAACAACAGCAGGGTTAGTGCTACTTGCGCGCCATTGCGTTTGAAGAAATCGAGAAATGGTTCGATTACGGTAACGGTGAACCACGCGACGACTTTCGAACCAACAACCTGATTGTGTCGCAGCTCCGCTTGATGTTGTAGCGCTTCGCGATGTGTTTTTGGTTCGCCCACCAAGAGCGTGAAAAGCATTAACAGCCCGACACATAGTGCCATGCCATAATAAACGGCATTCCAACCGATACTATCGGCGTTTACAAAAGCGAGATAGCCCGGCAGAGAATATCCAGTCCACCACCCCATGATGGCCATGGCGGAGGCTTGTGGCAGCTTATTGGCTTGTGATTTGGGGAAAGTATCGATACGAAAAGCATCAATCGCGATATCTTGAGTGGCAGAAGCGATCGCAATGCCCAAGGCAAGCATTGAGGTAAACATCAAATTTTGGGCTGGATTGACACCCGCAATTAGCAGCGTACAGATCAAAATGATCGATTGGCACAAAAATACCCAACTGCGGCGTTGACCTAATAATGGCGTCAAAATGGGTAATTTGACGCGATCCACCAATGGGGCCCATAGAAAATTAATCGCGTAAACTGCGAAGACACTGCCAAAATAACCAATTGCAGCGGTGGTTAAGCCTGCATCTTTTAGCCATCCTGACATATTTGAACCAATCAAAACCCACGGGAAACCGCTCGAACACCCCATCATAAATACCCACAATAGGCGTTTATCAAGATAGCTACGGATAGTTTCCATCCAAGTGAGAGAGGAGGAGGTTGATGGCATACAGCGAATCCTTGTCAGTAAAGCAGCTTAGGTCGAAAGGCGACCCAATAAAATCAAACGCCGATAAATCGGCGTTGGTATGGTTATTGTTCTAGTGTGACATTCGTAATAACGATTGGTTCGATGGGGACGTCTTGCATTCGCCCTTTCGTGCTGGTCGGCTGTTGAGCCATTTTTTGCACAACATCAAACCCTTGCGTGACTTTACCAAAGACGGCATAACCCGGTGGGCGAGCGTTGTAGTTGAGAAAATCATTATCGACCAAGTTAATAAAGAATTGGCGAGTAGCCGAGTTAGGATCATTGGTACGGGCCATTGCGATCGTCGCGGTGTCATTGGTCAACCCATTGCTCGCTTCATTTTTGATGGGAGCGTAAGTGGTGAGTTGTTTTAAATCCGCATCAAATCCGCCGCCTTGTGCCATAAACCCTGGGATAACGCGGTGGAACTGGCTGCCAACATAACTGCCATCTTCAACATATTTTACGAAGTTTGCGACAGTCGTTGGCGCTTTCTCTGTATTAAGTTCAACAGTAAATGACCCTAAGTTCGTCTCAATTAGGACGTTGGGCGCCGAAAACGCAGTGCAACTGACGAGCGCTAATGTCGTAACGAGAGAACGTAACATTAAAAGCGCTCCTGTAAATAACCATTAAGTTCGCTGTCATTGGCAATTTCTTTAAGTACCAAGTTCATGACATCGTTGAGTACCATTTCAATCTCATCATTTGAAGCGCTGAGTGTACCGGAACGTTTTGCCGTTCCGTTGAACGTTTTCACCAATTTGCCTTTTGGTGTTTCCGCGGTGATTTCAAGCGTGACACTGCCATCCATTTCATTCGACATGACGCTGTGTTTTACCGTCACTAGTGCTTCTGCAATTTCAACGGTGACATTGTTTTCGCTGTTCACTGTTAAGCGATAGCCTTGAGAGCTAAATTGCTCCGCCAACGCATTCTCAACCGCAATACGAACATTTTGTTTGGCATGAATTGGCTCAATATTAGAGCGGCCACTATCCACTAAAGCCACATATTGCGCCGATCGAACATCTTTGCTAACCAGAGTAAAGGCTTTATTGTTGACGACCGTATTTTTGCTGGTCGTTGCAGTAGGCATAAAGTTGATTTGCTGTTGCTGAGGTGCGGCACAAGCGGTGAGTAATGCGATTGAGGCTGCGAGAACCAGTTTTTTCATGGTCATTTCCTTTCTTATCCTTGCCTATTTAGTTGCTTGTAAGATAACAAATTTATGGTTGGTCGCGACAGTTTTTACCTGCCCTTGGCCAAATAATCTTGCTAGTTTTACATCGTAGCCGAGGTGGCGATTGCCGATCACTAATAATCGTCCCCCTTTTTTAAGAACATGCTTTGCATCACAGAACATCTGCCAAGCAATGTGATCCGTGATAGCTTGTTGTTGATGGAATGGTGGGTTGCACAATACTAAACAGCTACTTTCTTGTTGAAAACCATCTAAGCAGTTATTCGCAATGCATTGAATATTGCGATCTTCTCCTAAATTCTCCAGCAAATTTAGCTTTGCAGACTCGACGGCCATCAAGCTTTCATCAACGCAGGTCATTCGTACTTGAGGATTGAGTTGGCCCATCTTGATTGATAACACCCCGTTGCCGCATCCAAGGTCGATGATGTGCTGTAACTTAGGATCTTGTGGAAGATGCTGTAGAAAAAAGCGTGCGCCGAGATCCAATCCCTCACCTGAGTAGACATTCGGCAGATTTTTTAGACGGATGGATTCGCTTTCTACGGCCCATTCAGTTATGGGTTCTACCGTTTCAATCGGTGATACGTTCGGTGCTGAAAAAACGAGGCGGTGTTTTTTCCATGCAAGAGAAGTGCTTGTTGAACCTAAATACTTTTCAAATAAGTTTAAGGTTGATGTGTGGATCTCTTTCGCTTTGTTGACCGCTATCACAGGGCAATCTTGGGCAAGGGACTGACGGAGTTGGCTTAATTGCCAAACCAAGTGGCGATTGCTCTTGGGCAATTGAAAAAGCACCAGATCGACCGATTCAGGGATGGCATCCATTGTTGAGAGCAATTGCACGTTGCGGCACTGATTGCGCTGAAGATTGTTTAACGTACCTTGTTGCGAAATAAAAGAGTCGCTCATCATGGTGACGTGGTGCTTATCTGCAAACCAACACGATAGAGCGCCAAAGTGATCGTTTAAAATAAGGATGCGTTTGCCTATTGCTAAATTCAACGCTTCAATATGATTAATCACATATTCATCGCCCGCATCCCAAGCTTGTAATGTTTCGTTTGAACGATGTGGGAAACGGTGCAAGCTCAACGTTCGATCATGCAGTGCCAACTCTGTTTTCATAATTTTTTATAGGTCGTAGTGAGAATTACGGATGCATTGTCTCAAATGGCGTAGAAACAAGGAACCAAAACCTTTCGCTATTCTATAAGGCTAGTTAAACTTAAATCTCTTTACACTCGTATATGTTCTCATGCTCTCATTTGAGGAAGAAAGGCAACGGTATGATCCAACCCATAATCGAACAAAAATTGCATCAAGCATTTCACCCTGATTATTTGAAAGTCGAAAATGAAAGCTACATGCACAATGTGCCTTCAGGATCGGAAAGCCATTTTAAAGTCATTGTGGTGAGTGACAGTTTTGAAGGAATGCGTTTGATTGGCCGTCACCGACAGGTTAACCAAGTGTTGGCAGAAGAGTTAGCGAACCACATTCATGCACTCTCGATTCATACCTACACACCACAAGAGTGGCAGGCGCAAATTAGTGGCGTACCTGATAGTCCTATGTGTATGGGCGGTGGAAAATAACTCGTTCAGAACCGTCTGAATATGCCGTTCTCTTGTTCTGTTTTTGAGCGGAATGTTAACAGTATTTAAACAAATTGACGAGATGAACAAGTTGAGAGAAATTGTTTTAGGTAGTGAATAAAAATAAATACTCATAAGGGGTAAGGAATAGGTTATTTGTGCGATGCTTCAAAGTTATGACTATTCGCTAGCCTTTATGATTCAAATCCTTCCAAATAAAACGACTTATCAGAGGATTGGTCATGGCATCAGGTTCCGAAAAAATGCTAGACTATTGCACCTAATGGATCTCATACCATACTTGTGATGAGGTTATTAAAAGGATGTTGCGGTTCTGGCGTTTTAAACAAGCCAAAATCGGACACAGAAATGTCGTGTCTAAGGCTGGTTTAACTTTCATTTGGCCTCTTATCAAGAACGACCATGAAAGATATACAAGCCTTGAACTTACGCAATTAAAAGAATCTTTTTCCCGATAAAATAGTGCAAGTGCGTATGATTACAATAAAAAGGGGTTTGGACCTTCCTATTGCAGGAACTCCTTCCCAGGTGATTAATGATGGTAAGACCATCACTAAAGTCGCCTTGCTTGGCGAAGAGTACGTTGGCATGCGTCCTACCATGCATGTTCGCGTAGGCGATGAAGTAAAGAAAGCTCAAATTCTTTTTGAAGATAAAAAGAATCCGGGTGTTAAATTTACTTCACCAGCAAGCGGTAAGGTTATCGAAGTCAATCGTGGCGCCAAACGTGTCCTACAATCCGTAGTGATTGAAGTGGCAGGTGATGAGCAAATCACGTTCGATAGCTTTGAAGCTAGCCAACTAGCAAGTATTGACCGTCAAACGGTTAAAACTCAGTTAGTTGAGTCTGGTCTTTGGACTGCGTTGCGTACTCGTCCGTTTAGCAAGGTTCCAGCAATTGAGTCTTCAACTCAGGCTATTTTTGTGACAGCAATGGATACCAATCCATTAGCGGCAAAACCTGAGACGATCATTAATGAGCAATCTGAAGCATTCGTCGCTGGTCTCGATATCCTTTCAACTCTGACTGAGGGCAAGGTTTACGTCTGTAAATCTGGTACTAGCTTACCACGCTCTTCACAGCCAAACGTTGAAGAACATGTGTTTGATGGCCCACACCCTGCAGGTCTTGTAGGGACTCACATGCATTTCCTCTATCCAGTAAATGCAGTCAATGTGGCGTGGAGCATCAATTACCAAGACGTGATTGCGTTTGGTCAATTGTTCTTAACCGGTGAGCTATACACACAACGAGTGGTGTCGCTTGCAGGACCCGTAGTCAACAAACCTCGTCTTGTCCGTACTCAGATTGGTGCTAGCCTCGAAGAGTTAACGGATAACGAATTGATGCCAGGCGAAGTTCGTGTCATCTCTGGTTCTGTACTTTCTGGTGTGAAAGCGGCGGGGCCTGTAGCTTATCTTGGTCGTTACCACCTCCAAGTATCGGTTCTGCGTGAAGGTCGTGACAAAGATTTTCTTGGTTGGGCAATGCCTGGCAAGAACAAATTTTCAGTCACTCGCTCTTTCCTTGGTCATCTATTCACAGGTCAGTTGTTCAACATGACAACCACAACCAATGGTAGTGATCGTGCGATGGTACCTATTGGTAACTATGAAAAAGTGTTGCCACTAGATATGGAACCAACGCTCCTACTTCGTGACCTATGTGCAGGTGACATCGATAGCGCTCAACGTCTCGGTGCCCTTGAACTGGACGAAGAAGATCTCGCATTGTGTACCTTTGTATGTCCTGGTAAATACGAATATGGTCAGCTACTTCGTGAGTGCCTAGACAAGATTGAGAAGGAAGGGTAATTTTCATGGGCCTTAAAAAGTTTCTTGAAGACATCGAGCATCATTTTGAACCTGGCGGCAAACATGAAAAATGGTTTGCCTTGTATGAAGCAGCCGCAACGCTTTTTTATACGCCTGGTTTAGTTACAAAACGAAGCTCACACGTTCGTGATAGCGTTGACCTCAAACGCATCATGATCATGGTTTGGCTAGCGGTATTCCCAGCGATGTTCTGGGGTATGTATAACGTTGGTCACCAATCGATTACTGCACTTAACCATCTGTATTCTGGCGCTGAATTGGCGACAGTCATCAGTGGTAACTGGCACTATTGGCTAACTGAAATGCTTGGCGGTACATTAAGTACGCAAGCCGGTTGGGCAAGTATGATGCTGCTTGGTGCGACTTACTTCCTACCTATCTACGCCACGGTATTCTTGGTCGGTGGTTTTTGGGAAGTGCTGTTTTGTATGGTGCGTAAGCATGAAGTTAACGAAGGTTTCTTTGTAACTTCAATTTTGTTTGCTCTGATTGTTCCACCCACACTGCCTTTATGGCAAGCCGCTTTAGGGATTACCTTTGGCGTGGTTGTTGCCAAAGAAATCTTTGGTGGTACCGGGCGTAACTTCCTAAACCCAGCATTAGCCGGTCGTGCTTTTCTATTCTTCGCCTACCCAGCACAGATCTCTGGTGACGTTGTTTGGACAGCTGCAGATGGTTTTTCTGGTGCAACGGCGCTAAGCCAATGGGCTCAAGGTGGTAACGGTGCTCTGATCAATAAGGTCACTGGCGAAGCCATTACTTGGATGGACGCATTTGTTGGTAACATTCCTGGCTCTATCGGTGAAGTATCGACGTTAGCACTGGCGATTGGCGCGGCATTTATTGTCTACATGGGCATTGCTTCATGGCGCATTATTGCGGGTGTTATGGTAGGTATGATTGCCATATCAACGCTGTTCAATGTTATTGGTTCAGACACAAATGCAATGTTTAATATGCCTTGGCATTGGCACCTAGTACTTGGTGGCTTTGCGTTTGGTATGTTCTTCATGGCAACCGACCCAGTATCGGCTTCATTTACTAACAAAGGTAAATGGGCATACGGTATTTTGATTGGTGCAATGTGTGTGATGATTCGTGTGGTTAACCCAGCTTACCCAGAAGGTATGATGCTGGCGATCTTATTTGCGAACCTATTTGCACCTTTGTTTGACCATATTGTGATTGAGAAGAACATCAAGCGGAGACTAGCACGCTATGGCAAGTAATAACGATAGCATTAAAAAAACGCTGTTTGTTGTTATCGCATTGAGCTTAGTGTGCTCAATCATCGTATCGACAGCAGCGGTTGGCCTGCGTGACAAGCAAAAAGTTAACGCAGTACTTGATAAGCAAAGCAAGATTGTTGAAGTTGCAGGCATTAACGAGTCTGGTAGCGTGCCAGAGCTTTTTGCTAAATACATTGAACCTCGTTTGATTGATTTTAAAACCGGGAACTTTGTTGATGGCGATGCAACGGCCTATGATCAACGCAAAGCTTCTAAAGACCCAGCTCAATCTATCAAGCTAACAGCGGAACAAGATAAAGCGAAGATTATTCGTCGTGCCAATACTGGGGTTGTTTACCTAGTGAAAAGTGGCGACGAGATTTCTAAAGTGATTGTTCCCGTTCACGGTAATGGTTTGTGGTCAATGATGTACGCATTTGTGGCTGTAGAAACCGATGGTAATACCGTTTCCGGCATTACTTACTACGAACAAGGTGAAACTCCGGGATTGGGTGGTGAAGTTGAAAACCCATCATGGCGAGCTCAATTTGTTGGCAAGAAATTGTTTGATGACAACCACCAACCTGCAATTAAAGTTGTGAAAGGTGGCGCTCCTGCCGGATCTGAGCATGGCGTTGATGGACTTTCTGGCGCAACACTAACCAGTAACGGTGTTCAACACACTTTCGACTTCTGGTTAGGTGATATGGGCTTTGGTCCATTCCTAGCAAAAGTTCGTGACGGAGGTTTGAACTAATGTCTAGCGCAAAAGAGATTAAAAAGAGCATTCTAGCGCCAGTGTTGGATAACAACCCAATCGCACTTCAAGTGCTTGGTGTCTGTTCTGCCCTTGCGGTAACCACTAAGTTGGAAACGGCGTTTGTTATGACGCTAGCCGTTATGTTTGTAACGGCTTTCTCTAACTTATTCGTTTCGTTAATTCGTCACCACATACCTAACAGTGTGCGTATCATCGTTCAGATGGCGATCATTGCTTCATTGGTTATTGTTGTTGACCAGATCCTACGTGCTTACTTATACGATATCTCGAAACAGCTATCGGTGTTCGTAGGGTTGATCATTACTAACTGTATCGTAATGGGCCGTGCTGAAGCATTTGCAATGAAGTCGGCACCGATTCCTTCCTTTATCGATGGTATCGGTAATGGTCTGGGTTATGGTTTTGTATTGATCACTGTTGGTTTCTTCCGCGAACTTCTTGGTTCAGGCAAGCTATTTGGAATGGAAGTTCTACCTCTTGTGAAAGATGGTGGCTGGTATCAACCTAACGGTTTGATGCTGCTAGCACCTTCGGCATTCTTCCTAATTGGCTTCATGATTTGGGCGATTCGCACGTTCAAACCTGAACAACTAGAAGCGAAGGAGTAAGGGCGTTATGGAACATTATATCAGTTTGCTTGTTCGATCGATTTTTATCGAAAACATGGCACTCTCTTTCTTCTTGGGTATGTGTACATTTCTTGCTGTATCTAAGAAAGTAAAGACATCGTTTGGTTTAGGGATTGCGGTTACTGTTGTTCTGACCATTTCAGTACCAGTGAATAACTTGGTTTATAACTTGTTACTTAAACCGGGTGCATTGGGTGAAAATATTGATCTTACATTTCTAAATTTCATTACCTTTATCGGTGTTATTGCCGCATTGGTACAGATCTTAGAGATGATATTGGATCGTTTTTTCCCACCTTTGTATAACGCGCTGGGCATTTTCTTACCTTTAATCACAGTGAACTGCGCCATTTTTGGTGGTGTATCTTTCATGGTTCAGCGTGATTATAACTTTGCTGAATCCGTCGTTTACGGTTTCGGTTCGGGTGTGGGTTGGATGTTAGCGATTGTCGCTCTTGCCGGTATCCGTGAGAAAATGAAATATTCAGATGTACCTCCGGGTTTACGTGGTTTAGGGATTACCTTCATCACGGCGGGTCTAATGGCGTTAGGCTTTATGTCTTTCTCTGGTGTTCAACTGTAAGTCGGGTAAACCGCAACAATTAAGGAATAGTCAATGGACATTATTCTTGGTGTAGTGATGTTTACCCTGATTGTTCTAGCACTCGTTTTGGTAATTCTATTTGCTAAATCTAAGCTAGTTCCAACAGGCGACATTACAATTTCAATTAACGGTGATGCAGATAAGTCTATTGTGACTAATCCAGGTGGTAAGCTACTGAGCGTACTTGCAGGTTCTGGTGTCTTTGTATCATCGGCGTGTGGTGGTGGCGGCTCTTGTGGTCAATGCCGTGTAAAAGTGAAATCTGGCGGTGGTGATATTCTTCCTACTGAACTTGATCACATTACTAAAGGTGAAGCTCGTGAGGGTGAACGTTTAGCGTGTCAAGTGGCTGTGAAAACAGACATGGATATTGAACTTCCTGAAGAAATTTTTGGTGTTAAAAAGTGGGAATGTACCGTTATCTCTAACGACAACAAAGCCACCTTCATTAAAGAGCTTAAACTTCAGATCCCTGATGGCGAGTCAGTACCTTTCCGTGCTGGTGGTTACATTCAGATCGAAGCGCCAGCACACCACATCAAATATTCAGATTTTGACGTGCCAGAAGAGTATCGTGGCGATTGGGACAAATTTAACCTGTTCCGCTACGAGTCAAAAGTTGATGAAGACATTATTCGTGCTTACTCAATGGCGAATTACCCTGAAGAGTTCGGTATTATTATGCTAAACGTGCGTATTGCTACGCCGCCGCCTAATAATCCCAATGTGCCACCGGGTCAGATGTCTTCTTACATTTGGTCACTGAAAGAAGGTGATAAATGTACTATTTCTGGTCCATTTGGTGAGTTCTTTGCCAAAGATACGGATGCAGAAATGGTCTTTATCGGTGGTGGTGCGGGCATGGCTCCAATGCGCTCACACATCTTCGATCAGCTTAAGCGTTTAAAATCTACCCGTAAGATGTCTTATTGGTATGGTGCGCGCTCTAAGCGTGAGATGTTCTACGTTGAAGATTTTGACGGCCTTGCAGCTGAAAACTCGAATTTCGTATGGCACTGTGCGCTTTCTGATCCAATGCCTGAAGATAACTGGGATGGATACACAGGTTTCATCCACAATGTATTGTATGAAAACTATCTGAAAGACCATGAAGCGCCTGAAGATTGTGAATACTACATGTGTGGTCCACCGATGATGAATGCGGCTGTGATTGGCATGCTGAAAAACCTTGGTGTAGAAGATGAGAACATCCTTCTTGATGACTTCGGTGGTTAATTCACTGAAGTAAGTAAAACCCATGGCTGGCTCTGATGAGTCAGCCATTGTTTTTTTAGTTTTAGTTTTAGTTTTAGTTTTGCCTTGTGGCTTTGAATTCCAACTCAGTTAACATAGAAAATAGGTGTAGGAATTTCTTTTCTATAACCACTTCTTTTCTATATTCACTTTCATTTTTAGGAGTAAACAAGTGAAAAAATGGCTTGTTGCGTTAGCTTCTCTATTCATCTTGGCGGGTTGTGAAAAATCGGTTGAGCAAGTTCATCTCAGTGGCCCTACTATGGGCACGACTTACAATATTAAGTACCTGAAAGCTGAAGGTATCCCTAGCTCGGAGGCTCTCCAAAAGGAAGTTGATCGGTTATTGGAAGAAGTGAACGATCAAATGTCGACCTATCGTAAAGATTCTGAGCTCAGCCGTTTTAATCAATATCAAGGAACGGAACCTTTTACGGTTTCTTCTCAAACCGCAACCGTGGTGAAAGAAGCGCTGCGTCTTAACGGTCTTACTTTAGGTGCATTGGATGTCACTGTTGGTCCTTTGGTTAACCTATGGGGTTTTGGCCCTGAAGCTCGTCCTGATGTGGTGCCAAGCGATGCTGAATTGGCTGAGCGTAAAACCAACATAGGCATTGAGCATCTTAGCGCAACCGATACTACGTTAAGTAAAGATCTTCCTAATCTCTATGTGGACCTTTCAACTATTGCGAAAGGATGGGGAGTCGACGTGGTTGCTGACTACATTCAATCACAAGGCATTGCCAATTACATGGTTGAAGTCGGTGGTGAGATGCGCTTAAAAGGCGTAAATCGAGAAGGCGTAGCTTGGCGAATCGCCATAGAAAAACCGACAGTTGATGAACGTACCGCTCAAGAGATCATTGAACCTGGAGATCTGGCAATTGCCACTTCAGGTGATTACCGCAATTATTTTGAGCAAGATGGTGTGCGTTATTCTCACATTATCAATCCAATCACTGGAAAACCCATCCATAATAAAGTGGTATCAGTTACCGTTTTGGATGCATCTTCAATGACGGCTGATGGCCTAGCGACTGGATTAATGGTACTAGGAGAGACGAAAGGTATTGAGGTTGCAGAGCAATACAATATTCC
>NZ_CAWNMS010000046.1:0-40094 GCF_963875605.1 Vibrio sp. V04_P4A5T148 | reverse complement strand
AGTTGTGAGCCGATATTAAAAGGCAAAGCATGGAAGCTAATGTGGCTAAAGCTAGAAAGAAAAGGGCTACCGAAGGAAGCTCCGGACATATCATGGGCTTACAGAGGTATTGCTCGATTAGGGGGTTGGAAGAATACAAAGCGAACGGGTCGTGCTTCTATAAAGACATTATGGCAAGGATGGTTTAGGTTACAAACCATCCTTGAAGGGTATGAACTGGCTAAGTCTCTTGATTCACCAGACTTGTGATCAAGAGACAGTCTAATGAGGTGGCTTTGATATTTTATTCGTGGTGTTGTTAGTCTCGAAAATTGTCATACTGGAATGGCTGGCCCATATCCGATTCACGCATGAGAGCGATCACTGACTGTAAATCATCTCTTTTTTTACCCGTTACTCTTACTTTTTCACCTTGAATGGATGCTTGGACTTTGAGCTTGGCATCCTTAATGGCTTTTACCACTTTCTTGGAGGTTAACGAGTCCAGTCCTTGTTTAAATTGGACATCTTTAAACCAGCGCTTGCCGGAATGTACGGAATCTTTCGCTTCCATCGCTTTGGCATCAACACCTCGTTTCGCGAGGTTGCCACGTAAAATATCCATCATTTGACCCAATTGAAAATCATCTTCTGCAGACAGTTTTACAACTTCATCTTTGAGTTCAAATCCAGCTTCTACATTACGAAAATCAAAACGAGTAGAAAGCTCTCGGTTTGCATTATCGACAGCATTACGAAGTTCAACAGTATCGACTTCTGAAACGATATCAAAAGAAGGCATGGTGTTTCCTTATCTATTGCTTAGTATTTACTTTAAGTTACGGCGGTCAGTGATCGCTTGTGCCAGCATATCCAGCATAGTTGCTGTGTCATCCCATCCTAAGCATGGATCGGTAATCGATTGACCATAGGTGAGGTTCTTTAAGTCATGCATTGGCTGGTTACCTTCGATAATGAAGCTTTCAGCCATAATACCAGCAACGAAATCCTTACCTGTACGTATTTGTGTGCAGATGTCGGCCGTTACATCTATCTGTTTTCTATGCTGCTTTTGGCAATTCGCGTGGCTAAAATCTACGATGAGGCGCGGGGCTAAGCCGAATTCGATCAGTTGCTCGCAGGCTGCAGATACGGAGTCAGCGTCATAGTTTGTCCCTGTATCACCACCGCGTAAAATAACATGGCCAAAGGGGTTACCACTGGTACGATAAACGGTCATACGGCCATTTTTATCCGGTGAGTAAAAATAATGCGATGCTTGGGCCGCTCGAATGGCATCAATAGCAATTTTGATGTTGCCATTCGTGCCATTTTTAAAACCGACAGGACACGACAGTGCAGACGCCATTTCTCGGTGTATCTGAGATTCCGTAGTACGCGCACCAATAGCTCCCCACGTGATGAGATCTGCGATGTATTGCCCGGTAATCATGTCTAAAAATTCAGTCGCAGTAGCAAGGCCTAGCTTGTTGATATCTAATAATAATTTCCGTGCTTTATTGAGCCCTGTTTCCAGTGCATATGAACCATCCAGATTGGGATCCGTAATCAAACCTTTCCAGCCCACAACGGTGCGTGGTTTCTCGAAATAGGTACGCATGACGATAAACAGTTCATTTTTATATTGGTCTTGGATCGCACTCAAACGTTGAGCGTAATCCATTGCTGCTTCAGTGTCGTGTACTGAACACGGACCGACAATGACTAACAAGCGATCATCGTGACCAGTCAGAATATTTTCAATTTGACGGCGTGAGTTTGCGATGCGCTCTGCTACGTCGTCTGTGATCGGATGCGCATTTCCAAGCTCTGCCGGAGTCGGCATTGGGCCCAAGGCTTGAGTTCTTAATTCATCTGTTTTTAATGGCATGGTAAAGCCTGTACTCTTATTGCGAAGCGGTAAAGATAACGGAATTGGCAATAGGAATAAACTCCAAAACGGAAAACTTATTGCTTATCATCTGTAAGGTGAAATTTTATTCATAAATTTATCATAAATATTTACTTTTACTTGAATTAATACTCGGCTATGGGTATTTTCCTGAGCAAGATAATTAAAAATGTAGGGAGTAATGAATGAGTTTGGCACAACATGATACGATCCACCCTCAGTTGATCTTAGGTGATGCCCTTCCAGCGGCAATTGAATCAAGTGGAAATGCCCAGCATTTGTATGTATCGCTGTCCGACATTATTTTAGATTCGTTGTTTTATCATCCTTCGATTGAGCAACATTTTGCGAATCTAACTGAACTTGAGCAAGGCTCTTTGCAATCCATTCTTGATGACAAAGCGGTGGCGGAGCACTTTACGTCAACCATTGTTGATAGAGTCGTGGCAGCGGTTCAAAAAAATCACACTACGATTCGTGTCTGTTTGAGTGATGCAGATAGTTACACTTATAAAGCGTTGATCGGTGGAAGTGTTGAAACGGATGAAATTAACCCAGCGATGGGAGTGCGTGGCGTATCGCGTTTTTCTTCCATCCAGTATGCGAAAGCGTTTAGTTATGAATGCGCTGTGATCAAGGCATTGCGCAAGCAAGGATTGAACATCGAAATTGTGGTGCCATTTGTTCGAACATTAAGTGATGCGGCTACGATCATTGACCGACTGGCAGAGCAGTCTTTACCTCGGAGTTTAGATGGTTTGAAAGTGCTTTATTCTTGCGATGTTCCATCAGCGGCATTATTGGCAGAGCGTTTGATGCACTATTTTGATGGTGTGGTCATCAACATCGATAACTTAACACAATACACATTAGGCATTGATAAAGAGAATCCCGAACTTTCCCATTTGTTTAATCCAGAGAGTGAGGCGGTCATCACGCTGCTCGATTTAGCATCAAAAGCGGCACGTCATGCGAATAAGCCGATTTTGGTCGTCACCCAAGCACTCGCAAGTTATCCAAAGCTGCAGGAGCACTTAGCTGAAAGTGTTCAGGCTGATGTTGTGGTAAAAATGTAATGATCTGATTTGGGCGCAGAATAGCTGCGCTCAACCCTAACTTTTTGTAACAACTTATTGACATTTTACAGCGTATACCTTGAACTGGTCCGATAACCATATTGAAAAGGTCAAGCCTCATGCTCTCCCCATTAACAAAAGCGAATCTTTACTTAAATCTGTTTGGTTTTTTAAAAGTACCAGTGATTTGGTCCTGCAGGCCAAAGATTTTAGTGCTAAACGAACGCTCTGTAGAAATTCGAATTCCACTGAAACGTCGCAATAAAAATCATTTAAATAGTATGTATTTTGGTGTGTTAGCCGTTGGTGCAGACGTAGCGGGCGGTTTTATGGCAATGCATAAAGCACAACAGCGTGGCTCCAAAGTATCGTTGGCGTTTAAAGCGGTTAGTGCGGAGTTTTTAAAAAGGCCGGAGGCGGATGTCCATTTTCATTGCCATGATGGCCAGCTAATAGACAGTATGCTTGATGAAACTATCGCGACCGGAGAGCGAGTCAATCAGACAGTAAAGATCATTGCAACCTGTCCTTCGCTGCATGGTGACGAGCCTATGGCGGAGTTTCATCTTACTTTATCGTTAAAGCGTATTGGTAAATAAGGCCGAATTAGAGACTACTCGCTTAATTCTATCGGTTCAATGTCGACAATCTTATTTCTATTTAAAACAATTTTCCAACGGTAGTAGCGGGGCTCTTCTTTATGGTTATCTTCTTTGATAATCAAGTTGAGCAAGTGCCGTTTTTCTACGGTTTCTCGACTCACTTGACCACCACTTAACTGATAAATGCGATTAGAGCCTTTGTCCATCAAACGGGTAATCGGGCGTAGGTCAATGTGTAAAGTTTCGCGTGTTTCCTCATAGCCACTCATGAAGCGTGAGGTTGACATGGCCGTTTCTGAGCGATAGTGAAGTACCTGTTCCTCCCTTTGAACAATGCGTTTCTTTCGAATTGTTTTGATTCTGTCTGGTAATTTACTCAGGTTGGTATAATCAAGCCATTCAATTTTGTAACCCACAGATTTTCCGGTCGTTGGGTCTATGTAACGACGCTTCCATTTAGGTTTTCCTTTACGGATCCAGCGCCACAGCATATCGCGTAAGTCATCTTTAAAGATCTCGCGTAATGCATAAACAAACGACATAGCGATGATAAAAGAGGCGGTGATTTCCCCCCAATAGTCGCGAGCTGTAATGGCGATGACGGTGACAAACAGCATTACAAGCCCAGTCGCGATGCCTTTTACGGCACGCTTCATGTTATTACCTAAAGAAGTGACGTGTTCATTAAGCACAATGGGATGCTCGATTAAACGGCGTAGTAGGCGCATCTTGTTACTCAGCCGAGTGATGTCTTCCCCTGCCTTTGCTGAGTTGTAATTGTTAAGTTTACGATGTGCCTGTTCTTTTTCAACCAGTGTAATTAGACGCTCTTTGATGGTTTTATATTCACCATCGCGGTTCATGTGTGCGACTAGGGAAAGAAACTTTTGCTCAGTATACCAAGATAAATAGTTATCAATATTGGCGTAATAGCGTTTTAAGCTCTCTTCATAAGGAATGCTGCGGCGCAATCTTTTCAAAATATCTAAAGAGAGTTCAATGACACTATCAACTTCATCTGATGTGACGGTGTCACTCGTCGTATTGAGTTGTACTACAGCTTTATCTAGAGCGATAACATACTGATAAGCAAATAAACTCAAACTGACTCGATACTGAGTAGAAGAGAGATGGCCTCGTTGTGCAAGTCGGCTGTGCACTAAGGGCAGTAACGTTTTATCACTGTAATACGCACGCTCTTGGTGGATGAAGCTATAGTAAAAGTCAGATTCAGGAAGTATTTCGGGTGTTAGACCTAAATCACCGGGAATGAATAGGTAAATGTCTAGATCAAGTTCTTTGCTCTGAGACATGGCATGTGAAATTTTAAGCGTGATGGTATCTTGCTTATCGACATTAACCAAAGAAAGCTCCTGAAAAAATGCTTATTTTTCCCTTGAATGCAGGAAAGGATAACAGAGATCACGTATAATCTCTGCAAAATTGAGGTGAGACATAGTAAATGATTAACGTTGGTCAAATAAACAGTTTAGAAGTCGTAAAGATTGCTGATTTCGGCGTATTTTTGGATGCTGAAGATTTTGGAACCACTTTACTGCCTAAACGATTTACCCCAGATGGGGTTGGATTGGGGCAGAAAATAGACGTATTTTTGTATTTCGATTCAGACAATCAACTTGCCGCGACGACTGAAAAACCGATTGCAAAAGTAGGCGAGTGGGGATTGATGAAAGTTCAGGGTGTGAATAGCACTGGTGTTTTTGTTGATTGGGGTCTGAAGGGTAAAGATTTATTGGTGCCTTACAGCGAACAGCGTGCTCGTTTTAAAGAAGGACAAATGATTTTAGTGTATGTCTACACTGATAAGGCTTCCGGCCGCATCGTAGGCACAACTAAATTCAACAAGTGGCTGGACAAAACCCCTGCAAACTATACGCAGAATCAGCAAGTTGATCTATTAATTGCAGAACACTCAGAACTCGGATACAAGGCCATCATCAATGGCGAGCACTGGGGGATGATTTTCCCATCAGATGTGTTTGGTAAGTTGTTTATTGGTAAGACCTTAAAAGGCTACATCAAAAATATCCGTGAAGATGGAAAAATTGACCTAGCTCTGCAAAAAATTGGCGTAGCAAAAATGGATGAGCTAAGCACTAAGATCATAGAGTTACTTGAGAAAAAGGGTGGTTTTCTTCCATTAAGTGATAAATCGACACCAGAAGCTATTTTTTCGATGTTCCGTACCAGTAAGGGAACCTTTAAGAAGAGCATTGGTGGTTTGTACAAGCAGGGAAAAATTACCATTGGGGAAGATGGAATTCATCTTGTATAGCTGAGGCGTTCACCTCCTGTTGCAATCTATTTTCCTTGACGATAAAAAAAGGCCCGAAACTTTTCCGTTTTTGGGCCTAGGGGAATGGCTCATTTGAGCCTACGCTAATCATTAAAATAGTCGTACTTATGCTTCCCTGTAAGTATAGTTGTTATCGCTAGAAGTGCGCGTGTTTTCTAGATTTTTGTCCTATTTTGGGGCATGTTAAAACAAATTTTTATCTTTAACGAGTTCTCTTGGTAAACCATTTTTTATGCGGTTTCCTACCCATTTCCCTAGGCCAATCACATCGTTACCGAGTTTAACCAGCACTTCGCCAGTGCCAGTTTGTAGTGCTGGTCTGACATCTCTGCCCATGTACCAATCTCGCGCTTCTTCAATCGATAGTGTGATGCAGTTTGATTCGTTACCAGTCGCTAATGATGTAGCGACTTGATGTTGCCAGCGATAACCTTTTTTATGTGTTTCAGCGATTTTTATCCCCATGCGAGAGAAGCGGAATTTGCCGAGCATAGGTTCCAGTGCGTTTGGAAATAACCATACATCATTATCACGTAGCCAGACACTGGTATCATCGGGGATCGCAACTTCAAACGTTTTCATGAGTTGATCCGTGATCTCTTGTGTGAGTTTAAGGTTGGCTTTCGCAAAAGGAAATTGACCTAAGCGTTTGTTGACTTCAGGGTGGGGTACAGAGCTAAGTTTACGGATTTTCGCAACAAAAAAACCTTCACAATCATAAGTTTGAGGGAATACATGCAAAAACCCTTCGTCTGTAATAGCTGCTTTTGCATCCTCAAACAATGAGCTAAGGGAAACAAATTCAACTGATTGTGGATATTTTTCTTTTAGATGCAAGCACACTTGTTGGTTCTCTTCTGTACTCAATGTACAGGTTGAGTAGACCATCACACCGCCGGGCTTTAAAGCTTGAAACGCACTTTCAATCAAATCTTTTTGTGTTGTGGAAATCGACAATACAGATTCTTTGCTCCAGTTTTTCATCGCATCAGGATCTTTACGGATGGTACCTTCTCCTGAGCATGGCGCATCTATTAACACCGCATCAAATTGTTCCGGTAACCAACCGCCAAAGACTCGACCATCAAAATTGCTCAGTGCACTGTTACGTACACCGCAGCGTTCGATATTAGCATGCAGCACTTTAACACGGCTGGCTGAAAATTCGTTGGCGACTAATACGCCTTCATTTTCCATACACGCCGCAATTTGCGTTGTTTTTGAACCCGGAGCCGCCGCCATGTCGAGTACTGAATTGAACGATTCATCGCCAGTGAAAAGAGCGGACACCGGCATCATAGAACTGGCTTCTTGAATGTAAAAAAGCCCTGCCATATGTTCGGCTGTGTTACCCAAAGGTACGACAGACTCATCGGCTTCAATCCAAAAACCCGTGTTACACCAAGGCACTGGTGATAAAGCCCATCCTTTTTCTACGGCGCGTTGACAAAAGCTATCAACAGAGATTTTTAGCGTGTTGACTCGGATACTTTTACGCAAAGGACGCTGGCAAGCTGCAATAAAATCACTCATCGTTAGATGTGTGGGCAGTATCGCTTCAATTGTCGCAAGAAAAGGTTCAGGTAGGGTTATATTGGCGTGCAAAGCAGTATCTCGTCTGGGAGTTGAGGCCGGATTATATAAGAATCGTGATGAGATCAAAATAATAAAAAATGCAGCCGATCAGCTGCATTTTATAAGAATCAAGGTTAACCCTTTAAGGTTTTGGTATGGCTGTTCGCCATTGGCGCCATTCTGGTTTGGCTTCAGGATATAAGTAAAATGCTTGGCCTTGTTTAGCGATAGGCTGTAGCTGTTTTTGCTCTGGAGTGGCAAATGTAATTCCGCCTTTCATGATGCTGTCTAACGTGCCTGCTTTTATATTTGCACCAGATAAACCGATGGATACATCGACGCCAGAAGTGTTCCAAAATACGCTATTGCTGCGAACCAGATAAGCGAACTCTTTTTGGATTTCAATGGTAAACATGACGCGGTCTGCAAAGTCTCCTAGAGCAACATGGGTTACTTTGCCCACTTCCATTTCACGGTAGAGAACCGGGCTATCTTCAGTCACTGATCCTCGTGTTTCACTTTGTAAGGTGAATTCAATACCGAGTGCTTGTTGTGGCTGTTTTTCTAGTTCAAATTGATACTGCACATCGCCAAACCCAGGTTGGACCTCAATGCTGGAACTGAGTAAGTTTTGCAGATTTTCAACACCATTGAAGCCAATCTTAGTTTTCGCTACCCAAAAGTGAGAGCCATTTCTGGCAATCCCTAATGCGTAGCTAGGCTCAATTCTCGCTTGGAGTGTAACTTGGTTTGTCTTGAAATTAGGTGTTACAGAAACAACCTCTCCCACAGTGATATTGTTATATTTGATGGATGTTCCTAGCGTAACGCCAAAGGATGAATCGGCCGTTAAGATGATTTCTTGGCCCGCCTTACGTGCTTGATCGTAGCTGTCATAGAGCTTCCACAAATTCTGATCTTTGTTATCAATGCCTTGCAACGAATCAAATGCAATGCCTCCTTGAATTAAAGTTTTTAAAGGAGCGGCTTTGACTTTTACGCCTGCAAGTGTTGCATTAATTTCGACGCCAGAACGGTTCCAAAAAACAGTTTGATTCGTAATCAGATGGCGATATTGATTCTCTATTTTGACCTCGATTTTCACACCTTCTTTAGTGAGCTTAAAGCCAAAAACACTGCCTACTTGAAGGTTACGGTATAGGAGCGGGCTGCCCGGATTGATGGGAGGAAGCTCGTCGGCAAAAAGAGTCAGTGTCTGTGAGCCGCTTTGATTATATTTTGCAAGCTCAGCTAAGGATTTACTTTGATATAGCGGGTATTCATTACTCGCATTTTCAGCGCCTTCGCTGATGAAACTGATTGAGCCGGCGAGCAGTTGTTTGGCAGGAGGGATCGAAACATTAAGGCCTGATTCGGTGAGCTCCGCGGTGGCAGAGCCTGTAATGTAAAAACGATTCTGTGAGCGTATGAGTGATGAGTACTCTTCATCAATCAGCGTATTGAGCACAACACTGTCTTGCTGCAACTTTACGTCAATTACTGAACCTACCGCGATGCCTCGATACAAAATTTGGCTGCCCACATCTAAGCCATATGAGCTTTCTGCTGTAAGTTTGATAGCAATCGATTTTGCTTGTGACTGATTAAATTCAAATTGGCGAATTGCAGTGAAACTTCTGGCCTTTTCGCCCTTGCCAGGAATGAGTGTCAAGTAATTCCCTTTGATCAAATTAGCGATGTTCTCAACTCCAGAGAGTGAGACTTTGGCCTCTTCCAACACAAAACGGCTTCCCGAATTGAGCATATCACTAAACGCCGGTTGGATAGCGGCAGAGGCGATGATCTGTTGGTGACTTTTACTGAGCTGCAATTCCGTGATTTGACCGACTTCTATTCCTCGGTAAATGATGGGGGCACCGGTTTGGTTAATATTATGCTGATCGGGTAGGGTGATTTTCACAGGGATACCACGCCCTGCGGTTTTTAAATCGCGATAGAGACTAAATTGGGTATTTTGTTCAACAGGCTCTCCACCGTCCGGTGAATCGACGGCAATTGAACCACCGATTAATGCACTTAAACTTTCTAAGCGGACGTCAACACCTTCAAAGCCAATGCTTGCACCAACACCGCTGACATTCCAAAAACGGCTTTCATTGGTAATAATGTGGCGATACTCGTCTTTTATCGAGGCTTGAATGAGTACCGACTTTGCATCGTCATCGAGTTTGTAGTTAAACACTTCACCAATCGGAATTTTTTTATAGACGATTTGTGAGCCAACAGAAATACCTCCGAGATCGCGAGCCTTTAGAGAAATGATAAGCCCTTGATTAGGCAGTAGATCAGAAGGTGCACCATCTAAAGCACTAAACACTTTATCGTGTTCAGCTGAACTATTTTCGTTACCCGGTTGAATCGCAATATAGTTTCCTGAAACCAATGCATCTAAACCTGAAACGCCAGATAAACTGGCCGTTGGCTTCACTAACCAAAATCGGGTATTGTCATTGAGTAACTGAGTAGCTTCTGGATAAATATCGGCTTCCACATAGATGTTTTCTAATCCTTCGGACAGTTTAATATCTCTTACCATGCCGACTTCGAGCCCTTGGTAGCGAATTGTTGTTCGCCCTGCGACTAAGCCTTGTGCGTCCGAAAAATAGATCTGGATTCGTTCGCCAGCATCGTGAATGGCTTTAACGACTAACCAACCTGCGAGCGCCATGGTGAGTATGGGCAGTATCCACAAAGGTGAGATGCCCCTGTTTCGCTTAACATCGGGAGTGTATGAGGGCTGGCTTGAAATTTGTTTACTCATGTGAAGGCTCGTTTTGGTCTGCGATTTCTGGGTAATTATCCCAGATGAGTCTTGGGTCCATACTTTCCGTGGCGAGCATGGTGAGTACAACCACCAAGCCAAAGGCAACGGCTCCATAACCGGGAGTGAAGTCGAGAATTTGACCGCGATCAACCAGTGTCAACATAATTGAGATGACAAACAGATCCATTACCGACCATTTGCCGATCCATTTAATCGCGAAGTAAATGTTCATTCTCTGACGGTGGTAAACCGTTCGCTTAAATTTAATCGCCAGTAATAGATAGGTCAGGCCGAATATTTTCACAATAGGCACGATTATACTGGCCACAAAAATGATGATTGCAATTCCGACCATACCACTATTAATCAGTGACGCAACACCAGAGAAGATGGTGTCTTCTAATCGCTGTCCGTTGGTAATTAAAATCGATATTGGAATCAGGTTCGCGGGGAAAATAGCGACACTTGCTGCAATTAAATAGGCCCAGGTTCGTTGTATCGAGTTGGGTTTCCGGTGATATAATTTTTGCGCGCAACGCACGCAGTGCGTATTTTCGGGTTGTGAAAGATGGCAATGGTGGCAATGCACCTCTTTACGCTCGAAGGCATATTGATTCTCTGGCTGCCACGCTTGCCAATAGCGCCTTACGCTAACTCGAGTCGCTAACAATACGGTTGCCAGTTGCAGTAAGACTAAACCATACAACCCCACACCGATAAAAATGTCGGAATAATCTTGAAGTTTAAAACAAGATACCGCCACGCTGACTAAAAAAACATCGAGCATTACCCACGTTTTTAATCGCTGAATAATGATCAGTGAGCCACGTAGTAGATGAAACCATCGATAACGCAAGGCGAGATGAGCGGTCACTACGGAACCACACACTAAAAGTGGCGCAATAGAGCTGCAAAATAGCACCAATAAAGCGAGCGCTCCAAAGCCCTCTTCAGCCAGCGCAAAAACACCGGATGGCAAGGTGGCGGGGATCATCACCCCAACCAAGCGAATACTGATGAATTCAAAAAAATGAGAGGGGATAAACAGTAACAAGCAAGTGATGGCGACGGCTAAATCCCCAGATAAAGAGGGAGACCCACCGCGGTACAGTTGGGTACCGCAGCGTGGACAATAGGCACTTTTCCCATGCTCAACCTCGACGAGATCAACGGCCAATTCACAGCCGTGACACAACCTCACGTCGTTAGGTGATTGTGGATGTTGAATAAGCGCTGAATGTTGAGACAAACAATCATCCTAATTTATTGTTACCCAATTACTAAACGTACGATTGGAGATTTCCATAAAGGGTCTGATATAACCCATCTTGCTCGACTAATTCTCGATGCGTACCCATTTGGCTAACTTGACCATCTTCCAGCACGTAAATTATATCGGCTTGTTTCACTGCCGAAAGGCGGTGCGCAACAATTAAAGTAGTTCGACCTTTCAAAAATCCAGTCAGAGCATTGTGCAATGCCGCTTCAGTTACCGTATCTAACGCGGATGTTGCTTCATCCAAAATAACAAATTTAGGATTGCTTAGTACCATCCGAGCGATGGCTAAACGTTGACGTTGTCCGCCCGACAAGCGAATACCATTTCGGCCAACTAGCGTTTCTAAACCGTCACTGAGATTCGCAGTCACATCATCCAGTTGTGCAATATGCAGCGCTTGCCATAATTCCTCTTCTGCATATTGACCGCCGAGGGTCAAATTATGCCTTAAGGTGTCGTTGAATAGTATAGGTTGTTGTAATACCACGGCAATGTTATCGCGAATAATATCAAAACTTATCTCGTCAGTGGTCGCACCATTAAAACGGATCTGCCCGGAATTGGGCTGATACACACCAATTAACAGTTGGATCAACGTGGATTTCCCACCACCACTTGCGCCAACCAACGCAACTTTTTTACCCGCCGGAATCGTGAGCGAGAGATCGTTGAGCACACTCTTTTCACTATCGTAGGCAAAATTAACGTGAGAAACCTCAACATCGACCTGGCGGTTATCCGTGAATGGGTTAATTTTGCAAATAGGGCGAGGCTCTTCCTCCAGTGCAAGCAGATCATTAATGCGATGAAAGGCCGCCTTTGCACTGTACCAAGAAAATTGAATACTCAGCAGCTCTTGCACTGGGCCTAACATAAACCACAAATAACCGAAAACGGCGAAAATTTGCCCTATGGTCAAGTCGCTAAAAACCACCATCAGCATCGCGACCGCTCTAAATAGCTCAAAACCAAGTAAAAATAGGAGAAATGAGACGCGCCCTGCAGCCTCTGATTGCCATGCATATTTGTCTGCATTCTCTCGGACTTGGTTGGCTTGCTGCTTAAGTTCATTGAGAAACTCTCGCTCTTTATTAGCGGCACGCAATTGATAAATGCCATCTAATGTTTCGACTAGCCGATTTTGAAAGCGTTCATACGCTTGGTTTTCTCGCTTTTTCAGATGCTTAACTTTGCTTCCGAGTTTACGTGAAAAGTAAATCACAATCGGGTTGACCAATAAAATAAACAGCCCTAAACGCCACTCAAGCCAGAGTAGAACACCTGCTGTGCCTAACACGGTCAGTAGGCTGATGATAAATTTACTGAGTGTGCTGCCTATGAATTGATCAATGGTTTCGATGTCGGTGATTAAGTGAGCATTAATACCACCACTGCCTTTGGTTTCGTACTGCCTGATACTGATCCGTCCTAATTTATCAATCATTTTGCAGCGCATTTGGTAAGTGATGGTTTTGGACACCAAAGTAAATTGACGGCTTTGAAGTATGTTGAGCGCTTGGCTGACGCTACGCATCAAGACCACTAGTAATAACGTGAGCGCAATATAGCCTGTTGGGTTTTGCATCGATGTCGGTAGAATAGTATTCATCATCGCCAAACCAGAAGCGGGTTTATTCAGCAGAACTTCGTCGACCATTAATGGCATTAATAGTGGAATAGGGACACTAACCAGCGTTGCAATAACCGCGATCGCATTGGCAAATAGAAGTGTAGGTCGATGTTTTTTTACTTGTTTTATTACCCAAGAGCGGCTAATAGTGTCATTGGAATTAGTCATTATGATGAGAATACATCCTATTTATCGTGTGAGAAATTGTACGCTGTTCAAAAATAGATGTCTTCCGTTTTCAAAAGGTCGTTGAGTTTATATGAACATAGAAGAATACCACCGTCTTACCAAGCAGGCGGTGGCACTGGTTGAATCTGAAACGGATTTAATCGCTAATCTTGCCAATTTGAGCGCCTTATTTAACATGGAGCTTGAAGATCTTAACTGGGTGGGTTTTTACCTAATAAAAGAAGAGCAACTGGTTCTCGGTCCCTTTCAAGGAAAACCAGCTTGCGTACGCATCCCCTTAGGAAAAGGTGTATGTGGTACAGCGGCGGCGACTAACCGTATACAACGTGTTTATGATGTCCATGAGTTTGCTGGTCACATTGCTTGCGATGCTGCGAGTAATTCTGAGTTGGTGGTGCCATTTTCTATCAATGGTCAAGTAGTGGGAGTATTGGATATTGATAGCCCAACAATTGGCCGTTTTTCTGAAATTGATGAGAAAGGGATGGCAGAATTAATGATTGAGATAGAAAAGCTGCTCAATTCACACGCTAACAAGGCATAAATTGGTCATTGCCTGTGGTTTTTCGCATTTAGGTCACTATAATACCGAACATATTTATCTTAATGCCTCGCGGAAAGACCGCATAAACCAGGAATCCTCATGGAAAACACTGAAAAGTTAAAAAACAGCAAAGAAGTTATTGCGTACATTGCTGAATGTTTCCCTAAGTGCTTTACTTTAGAAGGTGAAGCAAAGCCTTTGAAAATTGGTATTTTTCAAGATCTTGCTGAACGCCTAAACGAAGACTCAAAAGTAAGTAAAACACAGCTGCGTGCTGCGTTAAGACAATACACGTCGTCATGGCGTTATCTACATGGTGTTAAACTAGGTGCAACTCGTGTTGACCTTGATGGCAACCCATGTGGAGAGTTAGAAGAAGAACATGTAGAGCACGCACAAGCCGCATTGGCAGAAAGTAAAGCTCGAGTACAGGCTCGTCGTAAAGAGCAAGGACAAAAAGCACGCGAAGAGGCAAAAGCGAAGCAACCAAAAGCGAAAAAGCCTCAAGCACAAGCTCGTCGTCCTCAAGCGAAAGCGCCAAAAGCTGAAAAACCTGTCGAGACGCGCGCTTTAAATGCTGATGAAATGATCACTGGCAAACAAGTGAACGTAAACATGGGTAAAGGAAACATGGCTGCGACCATTGTTGAAGTTAATAAGGAAGATGTGCGCGTTCAACTTGTCAACGGCCTACAAATGGTTGTGAAAGCGGAGCACTTGCGCGCATAAAGGAGAAATTCCTACGCATGAAATGCCGTTCAAAATTAACGTTGATCGCTGCTGGCCTATGGCTAGCAGCGTCATCCGTTCAGGCCTTAGAAGCCACTCTTAGCAAAGAAGATTTACCTCTTCTTGCCCCAGAAATGCAGCATGAAACGGCGAGTAAGCGTGTGACTTCCCGTTTTACTCGTTCTCATTACAAACACTTCAACTTGAATGACGATTTCTCACAAGCTATCTTCAATCGTTATCTCGAACTGCTCGACTACAACCGCAATATCTTTACTCAGAGCGATATTGATTCCTTTCATACGTGGTCGACACAACTTGATGATCAACTCAAGGCTGGCAATAACCAAATTGCATTTGATGTTTATAACTTATCAATGCAAAAGCGCTTTGAGCGTTTTCAATATGCGCTTTCTCTGCTCGACAAAGAAATTACATTTGAAGCCGATGAATCGATGGAACTTGATCGTTCAAAAGCAGCTTGGCCGAAAGATAAAACCGAGCTCGATAAGTTATGGCAGCAACGTGTCAAATATGATGCACTGAACTTAAAGCTTACGGGTAAAGAGTGGCCGGAAATTAAAGAAACGCTAGGCAAGCGTTATAATAACGCGATCAAACGTCTGTCTCAGACCCACAGCGAAGATGTATTTCAGCTTTATATGAATGCTTTTGCGCGTGAAGTTGATCCGCATACTAGTTATCTATCTCCACGTAATGCCGAGCAGTTCCAATCAGAAATGAATCTTTCATTGGAAGGGATTGGTGCTGTACTGCAAATGACCGACGACTACACCATCATTCGTTCGTTAGTTGCGGGTGGTCCTGCCTCAAATAGCAAGCAGTTGGGTGAAGGCGATCGTATCATTGGTGTGGGCCAAGATGGCAAAGAGATGGTTGATGTTATCGGTTGGCGTTTAGATGATGTCGTACAACTGATCAAAGGCCCGAAAGGCACTAAGGTGAAGTTGCAAGTTTTGCCGGAAGGTAAAGACGCTAAAAGTCACGTTGTCACTATTGTTCGAGACAAAATTCGTTTAGAAGATCGAGCGGTTAAATCAAAAATCATCGAGAAAAATGGCAAGAAAATAGGCGTGCTTGAAGTCCCTAGCTTCTATGTCGGTTTAGCGCAAGACACGGACAAATTGCTGACTGAACTGAAGCAGAAAAAAGTGGATGGCGTGATCGTCGATTTACGTAATAACGGTGGGGGTGCATTAACGGAAGCGACGGCATTATCCGGCTTATTTATTGAAAGCGGCCCGGTTGTGCAAGTTCGCGATAGCTATGGACGAGTAAACGTTAATAGTGACACGGATGGAAAAATCAGTTATCAGGGTCCTATGACGGTATTGGTGAATCGCTACAGCGCATCAGCCTCAGAAATTTTTGCAGCGGCAATGCAAGATTATGGACGAGCGATCATTGTTGGCGAAAACTCATTCGGTAAGGGAACGGTTCAACAGCATCGCTCGTTGAATCATATCTACGACTTGTTTGATAAAGAATTAGGCTACGTTCAATATACGATTCAGAAATTTTATCGTATTGATGGTGGCAGTACGCAGAATAAAGGTGTTGTGCCTGATATTGCGTTACCCACTGCGATTGAAGCAAAAGATACCGGTGAGAGCGTTGAACCTAATGCACTTCCTTGGGATCAAATTGAGCGAGCTAAATACGACAAGTTACAAGCTAATGAAAAACTGATTCCTAAGCTATCTGCGCAGCATCAAGCTCGTATTGCCAATGATATGGAGTTCGGCTTCATTAACGAGGATATTGCAAAGTATAAAGCGGAGAAAGATGACAACACCATTTCTCTCAATGAATCTGTGCGTAAGCAAGAAAGTGACAAGGCAGATGAATTGCGTTTGGCGCGGATTAACATGCGACAAGCCGCCAATGGTTTGAAGCCCTATAAAACCTTGCAAGATGTGCCTAAAGATTATGAAGCTCCAGATGTTTATTTAGAAGAAGCAGTGGCGATCACTGTTGATATGCTAAATTAGCAACCAGTATCAATGAAAAGCGAGCCTTAGTGCTCGCTTTTTTGATCTTATTTAAACCAAATAAATAACGTGATACAGATCAAACATTTCGCTTTATCGTACAACCGGTTCTAAGCTTAAGAAAAAAGCGAGGAGCGTGTTATGAAATGGATAAGCATCATTTTTACCTGCATTGTTCTTATCAGCACCAGTGCGGCACAAAGTCAAAGTAGTGGTACGCAGACTCATCAAGACTTAACTCAGTTTGATCTCCCTTTTTTACTTGGTGATTGGTACCTACTTAACCCCAATCCTGACACTTCTTCCGATGATTTTCGTTCTATTAAACTGACCTTGGAATCGAATTATCGTTTCAAGATCGATATTCAAAAGAAAAATTATAATGTGGATCACTGGGAAGGTGAATTTGACGCCAGCGATAACAGCTTGATTTTGGGGCTTAACTCATCGCAACCTCAAGTTTATCAATACCAAGTGAACCACAACATGCTCAACTTAAACGGCATTATCTTCACTAAAGCTTTACCAAATGCGTTGGCAGGGGTGTGGTCTAGCAAACGGATATTTGGTGAAGATGCGATAGCAACCGACATTAACCAACTTGATCTCGTTTTACAGCCGGATTTTGTATTTATGTTCAGAGTAAGTGGTGCTAATGGTAACGAATCGATCCATAAAGGGGTGTACTACACAGAAGGTGATCATTTGGTGCTCCTTTATGAAGACGGAGAACATGATACTCGCTATACGCTTGTTAGTGATATGTTAACTTTAGAAGTGGAGAATGGTTCCATGTCGGTTGTTTTAGCGCGAGTAAATCCGTAGTCTTGCAATCTTCTATCATAAGAAAGGCAATGAGTGAAACCTGTTGATATATGGGTAAATTGTCAGCGAAATAACGAGGTATTTGTCTTAAATGCCTCGTTTTTCGGTTTGAGGGGTTGTTATTAATGATAACAAGCCTTAGATCTATAGTCATCTTACTGAATGTTTATCAAAAACGTCACATTTCACTCCGTCAACAAGGATTCCGACATGGCTCATACACCCCAAGCCAAGTATCGCAAAGATTATCAATCTCCATCACATACCATTACGGATCTCGAATTAACATTCGATCTCTTTGATACCAACACCACAGTGACTGCCGTTTCTCACGTTAAGCAGCAAAAAGAGAATAACCAATTGGTGCTGGATGGTGAAAACCTTGAGCTGAAATCGCTCAAAGTGAATGGCACCGAATGGCAAGATTTTCAGCTGCTTGAAAGCGGGCTCTCGATCTCATCATTACCTCAAGAGTTTGAATTGGAGATCGTGACACTGATTAACCCTGAAGCGAATACCGCACTAGAAGGGTTATACAAATCGGGTGGTGCGTTCTGTACGCAGTGTGAAGCGGAAGGTTTCCGTCGCATCACTTACTTCCTCGATCGTCCAGACGTTCTTGCAAAATACACCACGACCGTGATTGCTGACAAAAAAGATTACCCATTTTTATTAAGTAACGGTAACCGTATCGAACATGGCGATCTTACAGAAGGGCGTCATTGGGTGAAGTGGCAAGATCCACATCCGAAACCTGCTTACTTATTTGCTCTCGTTGCGGGTGATTTTGACGTATTACGTGATCAATATAAAACCAAGTCCGGTCGCGATGTTGCCCTCGAGATTTTTGTTGATAAAGGTAACCTCGACCGCGCTTCTCATGCGATGACATCACTTATCAACGCAATGAAGTGGGACGAAGAGCGCTTCGGCTTAGAGTATGATCTCGACATCTACATGATCGTTGCCGTTGATTTTTTCAACATGGGTGCGATGGAGAATAAAGGCCTCAACATTTTTAACTCTAAGTTTGTGCTAGCCAATGAAAAAACCGCTACCGATACTGATTATTTAGGTATTGAAGCGGTGATTGGCCACGAATATTTCCATAACTGGACTGGTAACCGCGTTACTTGTCGTGATTGGTTCCAATTAAGCTTAAAAGAAGGCCTAACGGTATTCCGTGACCAAGAATTTTCGTCTGATTTAGGGTCGAGAGCGGTGAATCGCATTAATAATGTGCGCATTATTCGCGGGCCACAATTTGCGGAAGATGCCAGCCCAATGTCACACCCAATTCGTCCCGATAAAGTGATAGAAATGAATAACTTCTATACATTAACTGTCTATGAAAAAGGCAGTGAAGTGATTCGTATGATGCATACGTTATTGGGTGAAACGAATTTCCAAAAAGGGATGAAGCTCTATTTTGAGCGTCATGACGGCACTGCCGCTACCTGCGAAGATTTCGTGGCAGCGATGGAAGATGCTTCTGGCGTCGATCTTACCCAATTCCGTTTATGGTATAGCCAATCTGGTACACCGATTGTTTCAGTGAGCACTGAATATGACGCACAACAGAAAACCTATGCCTTAACCGTAGAGCAAACAACCGAACCAACGCACGAGCAAAAAGAGAAAGCAGCGCTGCATATTCCTTTTGATGTTGAGTTATACACCGCTCATGGTGATGTAATTGAGTTACAATGTAACGGAAAGCGAATCTCTAATGTACTGAACGTAACACAGGCTAAGCAGACCTTCGTGTTTGAAAATGTGCCAGAGAAACCGATCCCTTCCTTGTTGCGCGAATTTTCAGCACCAGTGAAACTGGAGTATGACTACAGTGATGATGAGCTGATCTTCTTGATGGTCAATGCTCGCAACGAATTTGCTCGCTGGGATGCAGGCCAAATGTTGTTAGCCAAATATATCCGTAGCAATGTGTTTGGAGTGCAGTCGGGTAAGGCGGCGGATTTGCCTGAATCGGTAGTTGATGCATTCCGTGGTGTGTTACTGAGTGAGGCTCTAGAGCCTGCTTTTATTGCGGAAATGCTCTCATTGCCTAGCCATAATGAGGTTTCAGGTTGGTATAAACGTGTGGATGTTGATGCAATAGCGACCGTACTTAAAGCGATGAAAGTACAGCTTGCTAACGCATTGCAAGATGAGCTCAATGCGGTTTACCACAGTTTAAAACAGACACAATACAGCATTGAACACAGTGCAATTGGTGAACGAGCATTGCGCAATACTTGCCTTGCTTATTTAGCTTATACCGACCAAGGCAATGATTTGGTGCTGGCTCAGTATCACAGCGCCAACAACATGACTGACACCATCGCCGCTATGAGCGCTGCGAATAGTGCACAGCTTATGTGCCGTCAAGCACTGATGGATGATTACAGCAATAAATGGAAACACGATGGATTGGTGATGGATAAATGGTTTGCACTGCAAGGGACTAACCCCGCGCCAAGTGTTTTGGATACTATTCAACAAACCATGAAACATGAAGCATTTAGCTTAAAAAATCCAAATCGTACCCGCAGTTTAATTGGTTCATTCCTCAGTGCAAACCCAGTTAACTTCCATGCAAAATCGGGTGAGGGATACCGTTTTGCAGGGCAGATACTGCGTGAACTCAATGATAGTAACCCCCAAGTTGCGTCGCGTTTAATTGATCCTTTACTTAAATTCAGGCTCTACGATGAAACTCGTCAAGCAATGATGAAATCGGAGTTGGAGACTTTGAAGTCAATGGATAATTTAGCTCGAGATCTCTTTGAAAAAGTAACAAAAGCGCTCGAATCTTAAGGATCTTAACTCTACTAAGAGCGAGGTGATAGATACGTCTCCTCGCTCTATTTTGGTTAACGGCTATGAAGCAATACTATTTTACTCTCAATATTTCTTATCAAACTTACTTAGCGCACTATTCTGGTGTAGCAAGCTCTGTACAAGTCTACACAGATCAAGGTTTACGCCTTCAGCTACCCGCGTCTCGATTTCGTCCATTTCTTAGCCAAATTGGAGTAAAAGGTCGATTTCGGCTGACAACTGACCAAAATAACAAGTTTGTAAAGTTAGAAACTCTGTGATCCGCTGATTTTCTAGATATTTAAATAGGAATCTTAATCACATTCTCAAACATTTCACCTCAGACCTGCCCTAAAACTGTTAACTATTTGTCAATAAAGCTTTTACAATAAAGCAAGCATTACCAATGGTAAGCGCTATGCTTACCGCATACCCTACAAAAATAATAATCTTGGAGTCTACTATGACTGCGCGTGAAACTTTAGTGCCAGTTCTGCTTGAAAAAGTGTACAAACTGATTCAAGACAAACTCGATCTTGCTCATCAACCGCTCGTGACCCAACTTGCTCAACATCTATTTAGTAACATTTCGAAAGATGATCTGACTGAACGTAATGAATCTGACTTATATGGTGCGATAGTTAGCCTATGGCACCATATTAACGAGAAAAACCCGGAGGAGCGTTCAGTGCGGGTATTTAACCCGACAGTAAGCCGCCAAGGTTGGCAGTCAACGCACACGATTGTTGAAATAGTAATCCCTGATAGTCCGTTTCTTGTGGACTCCATTAAAATGGCGCTCAGCCGTTTGGATTTATCGTCACACCTCATGCTCAATGGTCCAACGCAAATCTCGCGCACCGATAACGGTGTTATTACTTCGGTAAACCAAGGTGAGGGTGTTCTGCAATCTCTTTTTCATATTGAAGTCGACCGCCTTAGCAGCAAAGAAGCGATGACACAGTTGAAAAATGAGTTGCTTAGTATTCTGAGCGATACAGCTTTAGTGGTGCAAGACTGGCAACCAATGTCAGAAAAACTAGTGCAAGTGATTGCGCAATTGGAGACACAAAAAGAGTTCATTCCTGTAGAAAGTGATCGTTACGAAGAAACCATCAAATTCTTAAAGTGGATGGGAAATCATAATTTCACTTTCATGGGGTACAAAGAATACGACCTCGTGACGGTCGAAGGCGATACTGAACTGAGACCAACAGCAGAAAAAGGGTTGGGTTTATTTTCTGATTCAAAACGTGTGCGCAGCGTAAAATTATCTGACTTTCCTGATTCCGCGCGCCTTGAAGCCAAAAAGCCTTTTTTATTGATTGTCACTAAAGGCAATACCCAATCACGTATCCACCGCCCAGCTTATACCGATTATATCGGCGTTAAAAAGTTCGACAAAGCAGGTAAAGTGATCGGTGAACATCGTTTCACTGGTCTATATACCTCGGCAGTGTATAACCAAAGTGTCGAAACTATTCCGCTGATCCGCGAAAAAGTAGAACGTATTCTAAAAGCCAGCGGTTATCGTGCAGGCTCCTATTCCTATAAAGCGCTGCACAATATTCTAGAAAACTATCCTCGTGATGAGTTACTGCAAGCACGTGAAGAAGAGATGTTAGAAGTTGGGATGGGCGTAGTGCAAATGCAAGATAGGGATTTGCTGCGTCTGTTTGTTCGTAAAGACCCGTTTGGTCGTTTCTTCAGTTGCATGGTCTATGTGACCAAAGAGCGCTATAACACCGAGCTTCGCCGCCAAACGCAACGAATTTTCAAACAGTACTTTGGTTGTGAGCAAGATGTTGAGTTCACCACTTATTTTTCAGAAAGCCCATTGGCAAGAACACACTACATCGTACGTGTTGATAATAACAATATGGATGTCGATGTAAAAACGGTAGAGCAGAATTTAATGGAAGCATCATCAACTTGGGATGATCGTTTATCAGATGCGATCGTAGCAAACTTTGGAGAGAGTAAAGGACTGCCATTATCGAAAGAATACATGCGTGCATTCCCTCGTTCTTACAAAGAAGACATGATGCCGGGTTCAGCGGTGGATGATATCCAGCGATTGGAAGCCTTAGATGAAGAGCACAAACTCGGCATGTTGTTCTATCGTCCACAAGAAGAAGCGGCCGATTCAAAAGCGGTGCGCTTAAAACTCTATCACCGTGACGAGCCAATCCATCTTTCTGATGTGATGCCTATGTTGGAAAACTTAGGGCTGAGGGTGATCGGAGAGTCACCTTATGAAGTACGCAAGTTAAATGGACAAACGTATTGGATCTTAGATTTCTCAATGCTGCATAAGAGCGATAAGAGTGTCGATCTTCGAGAAGCGAGAGATCGTTTTCAACAAGCATTTGCGGCTATTTGGGCTGGTGAATTAGAGAGTGATGGCTTCAACCGACTAGTACTCGGTGCTTCATTAACTGGGCGCGAAGTATCGATTCTTCGTGCTTATGCGCGTTACATGCGCCAAGTGGGTTTCCCATTCAGTCAACAATATATTGAAGATACACTCAGCCATTATCCAGATGTAGCAAAAGGGCTGGTGGAACTATTCTTAAAGCGGTTTGATCCTAAACACAAAGGGGCTCAAAAAGGGCAAACGGATCTTATCAACGCTATTACTGAAGAGTTAGATCGTGTTGATAGCTTGGATGATGATCGTATTATTCGTCGTTATATGGAGATGATCAGTGCAACGATCCGTACTAACTACTTCCAGCTGGATGAAAACAATCAGATCAAACCCTGGCTTTCTTTAAAAATGAAACCGAAAGAGATTTCTGAAATTCCAGCTCCTGTGCCGGCTTTCGAAATCTTCGTTTATGCGCCTGATATTGAAGGTGTTCATTTACGTGGTGGTAAAGTAGCACGTGGCGGATTACGTTGGTCTGATCGCCAAGAAGATTTCCGTACCGAGATTCTAGGGTTAGTGAAAGCGCAACAGGTAAAAAATACCGTTATTGTTCCTGTGGGAGCAAAAGGTGGTTTTGTGTGTAAGAAACAGCACATGTTTACCACGCGTGATGAGATCTTTGCCGAGGGACAACGCTGCTATAAACGTTTTATTCGTGCATTACTCGATGTTTCCGACAATATTATTGAAGGCGAAGTCGTTCCACCTAAAAATGTCGTTCGTCATGATGAAGATGACCCTTACTTAGTTGTAGCCGCGGATAAAGGGACAGCAACATTTTCCGATTTGGCTAACTCAGTGTCAGCAGAATACAATTTCTGGCTAGGTGACGCTTTTGCTTCTGGTGGTTCAAATGGTTACGACCATAAAGCCATGGGGATTACAGCAAAAGGGGGATGGGAGTCAGTCAAGCGCCACTTCCGTGAGATGGGCATTAATTGCCAAACCACAGATTTTACAGCGATTGGCATTGGCGATATGGCTGGAGATGTGTTCGGTAATGGTATGCTGCTGTCTAAACACATCTGTTTGCAAGCAGCGTTTAACCATTTGCATATTTTCATCGATCCAACACCAAATTCAGCAAAAAGTTGGGAAGAGCGCAATCGCTTATTCAACACGCCACGATCTAGCTGGGAAGATTACAACGCAAAGTTGATCTCAAAAGGTGGTGGTATCTTCTCTCGCAAAGCGAAATCGATCACCTTAACGCCTGAAATTCAAAAAATGATCGGCACTAAGAAGGCTTCTGTTGCGCCTAATGAGCTGATTAAAATGATCTTGAAAATGGAAGTGGATCTTCTGTGGAACGGAGGCATCGGCACCTATGTTAAATCATCGAAAGAGAGCCATTCTGATGTAGGTGACCGTGCTAACGATGCTCTAAGAATTGATGGACGCGATCTTCGCACAAAAGTGATCGGTGAAGGTGGTAACTTAGGTATGACTCAACTTGGACGTGTTGAGTATGCATTAACTGGTGGTCGTGTTAATACCGACTTTGTTGATAACGTTGGCGGCGTCGATTGCTCGGATAATGAAGTTAATATTAAGATCTTCTTGAATGGCTTGGTGGCGAATGGTGATCTTACCGTCAAACAACGTAATCAGATCTTAGAGTCGATGGAAGACGAAGTAGGAGGCATCGTTATTGAAGATGCTTACGCTCAATCTGAAGCTATTTCTGTCACTGAGCAACAGGGTGTATCGTTAGTTAAAGAGCAAATTCGTTTCATCCATGCAATGGAAAAAGCAGGGCACCTTGACCGAGCATTGGAATACATTCCAGATGATGAAACTTTGCTTGAGCGTGAGAAGCAGGGATTTGCATTAACCCGTCCGGAGCTATCGGTATTAGTGGCATACGGCAAAATGGTGTTGAAAGAGGAATTGGCTTGTGAAGAGATTTCACACGATGAATTCCATTCACAGCAGTTGATCAACTATTTCCCTACGGAGTTACGTCGTAACTATTCTCAGCACATGCAACAACACCCACTTCGTGCAGAGATCATTGCTACGGCTCTGGCCAATCAGATGGTGAACGAAATGGGATGTAATTTCGTGACCCGTCTTCAAGAAGAGACTGGTGCGAATGTTGTCGATATTGCCAATGCTTACACTGCGGCAAGAGAAATCTATGGTTTAGGCCGTGTTCTTGAGCAGGTTCGTTTACTCGACAATAAAGCAGAAGCCGATGCACAGTACGATGTGATTTTCTTAGTACGCCGAACCTTACGCCGCTTATCTCGTTGGTTGCTGCGTAATCGTTCAGGCAAACAATCGGTCAAAGATTTGATTGCGCTTTATCAAACTGACGTCAATGCCGTTTCCGCTGAACTAGATAATATGCTCGTTGCTGAAGAGGTTGCAGAGCATAATGCCATGGCTCAAGTCTGGATTGATAAAGGCATTAACTCAGAACTGGCGAATTACGTTGCTCGTTTATCAAGCCTGTACTCAGCACTGGATATATCCACAGTGGCACGTGATAAAGGTAAGACTGTTGCTCAGACAGCTAAGCTTTACTTTAACTTAGGTGATCGTTTATCACTGCACTGGTTCTTAAAACAGATTAACGGTCAAGCGGTGGATAACAACTGGCAAGCACTAGCTCGCGCTGCATTCCGTGAAGATTTAGACTGGCAGCAGCGTCAACTCACTGCGCAAGTATTGAATTGTACTTGTGCACCAGAAGAACTCGATGTAATGAAAGCACTGGATGAATGGATTGCTAGTAATGAAGTGTCCTTAATGCGCTGGGAGAGTATCCTCAACGAATTTAAAGTTGGTGCAGTACATGAATTTGCAAAATTCTCAGTAGCATTAAGAGAATTAGTACTTTTAAATTTGAATTGTGCGGCAAATGAGTAAATAATAACGCCCCGTTTATACGGGGCTTTTTATTTCGGAGGCACAATGCTCTACCGCTTAGCCAGGACTGGCTTTTTTCAACTTGATGCCGAAAAGGCACATGATCTCGCCATTGAAAACTTTAAACGTTTCACAGGCACTCCTCTTGATCTCTTCTATCGTCAACACTTACCCAATCGCCCAGTCGAATGCATGGGTTTAACTTTTAAAAACCCTGTAGGTTTGGCCGCTGGCCTAGATAAAAATGGGGAATGCATAGAAGCTTTTGGTGCAATGGGGTTTGGTTTTGTCGAAGTTGGTACCGTGACTCCACGTCCTCAATCTGGTAACGATAAACCGCGTTTATTCCGTTTGATCCAAGCGGAAGGTATTATCAATCGAATGGGCTTTAACAACTTAGGTGTCGACAACCTGGTTGAGAACGTTAAGAAAGCTAAATATGACGGCATTATCGGTATCAACATTGGAAAGAATAAAGATACACCGATTGAAAATGGGGCAGATGACTATCTTATTTGTATGGAGAAAGTCTACCCATATGCTGGTTACATAGCAGTGAACATTTCATCCCCCAACACTCCTGGGTTACGAACGTTACAATATGGTGAGGCATTGGATGATTTGCTTGCCGTACTGAAAGCGAAGCAATCTGAATTGGCTAAGCTGCATAATAAATACGTTCCGCTAACATTAAAGATCGCTCCCGATCTTTCTGATGACGAACTTAAACAAATTTGCCAATCGTTACTCAAGCATAATATTGATGGCGTTATCGCGACTAATACCACATTGGATCGGTCGCTGGTGGAAGGTATGAAATTCGCGAATGAAGCGGGTGGGTTAAGTGGCCGTCCTGTTCAATCAAGAAGTACTGAAGTGATTAAGTGCTTGTACCAAGAGCTGGGTGATAAGCTGCCCATTATTGGAGTGGGTGGTATTGATTCTTGTATCGCTGCAAAAGAAAAAATGTTGGCGGGCGCGAAACTAGTACAAGTCTATTCAGGATTCATTTATCACGGCCCAGGTTTAGTGAGAGATATTGTCAAGAACCTGTAAATAAGTGCGATTTAAAGGTATTTACTCAGAAAAATAAAAAGTGACTGGGTCAAAGTAAGAGGGAATGAGTTATTCATTTCCTCTTTTTTTTTATATTTCTGTTCTTAAAATTACATTCACTAGCTGGCAAAGGTAATTAAGCGTTTTACCTAATAGTTTGATAATTCATTAAAATTAGAGAGTGGAACGATGCTTAAACCAAGTGACAAATGGAGTTGGTATTATTCAGATAGCGAAAGCTGCCTGATGTTGTACCTTGGTGATGAGATGGTTTTTAAGACCAATCTTTACCGTAATCTGCTCGTCGATTGTGCTTTTGCTGAGAATCATTTTTCAGTCGATGATGCGAGTGCTTTCCAAACCTACAAAGAGCAAATTGCCTATTTAGGTTTAAGTGAGCCAAGACAAGCCGAATTAGCACTCTATTGTGTTGCCGCTAAGCGTTTTCATAAACCTGTCCAGCCTAAAAGTTGGTTTTTTGATCATCAAGGCTACGGTTTTGAACCGAGTGAAGGTGACATTGTTCGGTTGGTCAACGGCTACAGCCAAGGTTATTTCATCGTACTTGAGGTAGGGGACTGCGCTAGTCTTTGCGCCTTAGTCGATTTGGATGCGTTCATACTGAATGGTTCCAAACAGCTGGAATTCGGACAGGTCATTAAGGTTATGCATGACCGTATGGCTTGCGCTAATCATATTTTGCTCGAAGAGCACGTTGCTCTTGTGAGTTAACTTTTCCCTAATAGCACAACGTTTCGTTCCTTTGTTTCATTTCCCATCGGCTTAATAGCCGATTTTTTTTGCCTAGAGCTTTTCCCCAACTCAATCCTATCCGTCTGAATTCGATCTTAAATGTGAGATTTGTTCAGGATTCTGATGTTTTTTTCTTCAAAAGTGACGTTATAAACAGTGTCTACATCACTAGAAATGGCCGACATATTCCCATTTTTAGCTCATTTGTAATTAATTTACACTGTAAAAATCAATCTGGTATAGTCCAATTTTGCAGTGAATAAATACTCACTTATCCCGTAGGCCTTGCTATATCTAGTGAGATGTTTTTGCAATGCTCAAAGCTTGTCTATTTGTAAAATTGGCGAGTAGTTAAGCAATTGAATGGTTGAGAAGGCGAAAGAGACACTTTGTTTTACTCAAGCGTGGGATTGTCAGGTATAATGCGTGGTCATTTTTATCAGTAAAAGAGCAGTATGAATCAATATCTAGCGGTTACCTCAAACGGTCTTGAGAACCTATTAGTTGAAGAACTAACCAAATTAGGGATTACGGACGCAAAACCCGTGCAGGCCGGGGTAAAATTTAAAGCGTCGAAAGAGCAGATTTATCGCTGTTGTTTGTGGAGCCGTCTAGCATCAAGATTTGTTCGCGTCCTCTCTGAATTTACCTGCCAAAATGATATGGATCTTTACTTGTCGGCAAGTTCAGTGAACTGGGTTAATCATTTTCATAGTTCGAAAAAGTTTGTTGTCGACTTCAACGGCACAAATAACGAAATCCGCAACAGTCAGTACGGTGCGATGAAAGTAAAGGATGCGGTTGTCGACTGTTTCACCAAAAAGAACTTACCGCGCCCTTCGATCGATAAAGATCATGCAGATCTTCGTGTCCATGTACGCTTGCATAAAGATAAAGCCATTTTAGGGATTGATATGGTGGGCGGTGGTTTACATCAGCGCGGTTACCGTACCGAAGCGGGGCGAGCACCACTTCGTGAAACATTAGCAGCGGCTATTATTTTGCGTAGTGGATGGAGTGAAGCGAAGCCACTGCTCGACCCAATGTGTGGTTCTGGTACTTTGCTCATTGAGGCGGCCATGATGGCTGCTGGTATGGCCCCTAGTCTCAAGCGTCCAAAGTGGAGTTTCGAAGCTTTAGAGGATTTTGATGCAGAACTGTGGGCGCAAATAAAATCAGAGGCCAATGTTCAAGCAAGACGTGGTGTCAAGAAAGTTGACTGTAAGTTCTTTGGTTTTGATAACGATGCACGAGTGCTGCAGACCGCGAAAGATAACGCTCGCCGCGCAGGGGTTGAAGAACTGATTACCTTCCAGCTAGGTGATGCGGCACTGATCAAACGTCCTGAAGGGTTTGAGGATGGTGTGGTTATCTGTAACCCACCCTATGGTGAACGTTTAGGTACACATCCTGGTTTGATTGCTTTATACACGGCATTTGGTGGTCAATTAAAGGCTGAATTTGGCGGTTGCCAAGCGTCGATTTTCTCAAGCTCTGACGAATTACTCAGTTGTTTGCGTATGCGCGCTGAAAAGCAGTTTAAGTTAAATAACGGTGCGTTACCTTGTCACCAAAAGAACTACTCAATTTCATTGCGCACGGTAGAAGCGGGAGCGTCTATTTCTCAAGAATCGGTGATCGCTCCTGATTTTTCGAATCGTTTAAAGAAAAATATTGCGAAAATTGGTAAGTGGGCGAAACGTGAATCACTAGATTGCTATCGTATTTATGATGCTGATTTGCCTGAATACAATGTTGCGATCGATGTTTATCTCGACCACCTAGTGATCCAAGAATACGCCGCACCTAAGGATATTCCAGAAGAAAAGGCTAAACGCCGTTTAACAGATATCATTCGTGCCGCGATTCAAGTCACCGGAACAGAAGCAAATAAAGTGGTACTCAAAGTTCGTGAAAAACAGAAAGGACGCTCTCAATATCAAAAATTAGGGCAAATTTCTGAGACAATGGAAGTGAACGAGTATGGCGTTAAACTGATTGTCAATTTACATGATTATCTCGATACGGGTTTATTCCTTGATCATAAATTGACGCGTCGTCGCTTAGGGCAAATGGCAAAGGGTAAAGATTTCCTCAATCTATTTGCTTACACCGGCTCTGCAACCGTTCATGCTGCTTGCGGTGGAGCAAAATCAACCATGACGGTTGATATGTCTAAAACCTATTTAGAATGGGCTAAAGACAACTTAAAGCTCAACGGTCAAGTTGGACACCAGCATCGCTTTGAACAAGCCGACTGTGTGCAATGGCTAGAGACTGCAAAAGAACAATTTGATTTGATATTTATCGATCCGCCGACATTCTCAAATTCCAAACGTATGGAACACACATTTGATGTACAACGCGATCATATTAAGTTGATGGAAAATTTAAAACGTATCCTACGTCCAGAAGGTACGATTGTGTTTTCAAACAATAAACGACATTTTAAAATGGATTTAGAAGCGTTAGCTGAGCTTGGTTTAGTTGCTCAAAATATTTCAGCGCAAACATTGCCACTGGATTTTGAACGCAATAAGCAGATCCACAACTGCTGGACCATTTCCCATGCACGCAGTGAATAGGGAATGAAGTTGTTCACGCTTTACAGTACTGAAGGATGCCATCTCTGTGAGATGGCATTTCAGCTTGTTCAGCAGGCAAACATTGCTGAACAAGTACAACTTGTTGATATTGCATTTGATGATGCGCTCTTCTCTCGTTACGGGGTCACTATTCCGGTTCTTAAATACCAAGAATCCGAACTGAGCTGGCCCTTTGACCAACAAACATTACTTCATTGGTTAGAAAATAATGGCATTAATTACCATCCATAACGGTCAATTAGCATTTGGTGACCACCCATTACTCGATCATGCAGATTTCGCATTACAAGAAAATGAACGAGTTTGTCTCGTCGGCCGAAACGGTGCAGGCAAGTCGACTATGATGAAAGTTCTTGCGAGAGAAATCATCATGGACGACGGAAAAATGCAGATAGAACAAGATGTTGTTGTTTCTCGATTAGAACAAGATCCGCCTAGAGATGAAGCTGGCACCGTTTTTGATTATGTTGCTGGTGGATTAGCGGAAGTTGGTGAGTATCTAAAGATCTATCAAGATCTTTTAGATCTCATCGTTATCGATCCAAGTGAAAGTAATATCAATAAGTTATCTCGTATTCAAGAGCAGCTAGAGCATACAGGGGCATGGCGTTTTGAAGAACGTATCCAAAATGTTCTGGCGGCGTTGAAACTGGATGGTCACACCAAACTAACGGATTTATCCGGTGGATGGCAGCGTAAAGCGGCTCTTGCAAGAGCACTAGTGTGTGATCCTGATGTCCTTTTGCTTGATGAACCGACTAACCACCTTGATGTAACCACCATCGAATGGCTCGAAGGCTTTTTGAAAGATTTTAGAGGCTCGATCATCTTTGTATCGCATGACCGGACGTTCATCCACTCAATGGCGACACGCATTGTTGATCTTGACCGCGGTAAACTCAGCTCGTTTCCTGGTGATTATGATCAGTACCTTGTCGCCAAGGAAGAAGCCTTGCGTGTAGAAGAGATGCAAAATGCCGAGTTTGATAAGAAATTGGCCCAAGAAGAAGTTTGGATTCGCCAAGGCATCAAAGCGCGTCGTACTCGTAACGAAGGGCGCGTAAGAGCACTCAAGAAGCTAAGAGAAGAGCGTAATGATCGCCGTGAGGTACAGGGCAAAGCAAACTTGCAAATCGATGACGCTGCGCGTTCAGGAAAAATTGTCTTCGAAGCGAAGGATATTAGCTATAGCATTGATGGCAAAAACATTGTCTCGAACTTCAGTTTCAATATCATGCGTGGTGATCGCATTGCACTTATTGGCCCTAACGGATGCGGTAAAAGTACGCTGCTGAAACTGCTGTTGGGTGATTTACAACCTCAGAGTGGCAAATTACATTGCGGTACCAAACTTGAAGTTGCTTATTTTGATCAGTACCGTGAGATCCTCGATCCTGAGAAGTCGGTAATTGACAACTTAGCTGACGGAAAACAAGAAGTGATGGTGGCTGGGCGCCCACGGCACGCATTAAGCTACTTACAAGATTTCTTGTTTGCCCCTAAACGTGCGAGAACGCCACTAAAAGCGCTATCTGGTGGTGAGAAAAACAGACTGTTGCTTGCTCGTATTTTCCTCAAACCGAATAATTTATTGATTTTAGATGAACCAACCAACGATTTAGATATCGAAACTTTGGAACTTTTAGAAGATTTGCTTGCCAATTACCAAGGCACATTGCTGCTTGTCAGCCACGATCGTCAATTTGTTGATAATACTGTAACAACGAGTTGGATTTTTGAAGGCGATGGCAAAATTGAAGAATTTGTTGGAGGCTATCACGATGCTCAGCAACAAAGAGCTCAGGTTTTGCAGTCACGAGTTGCTGAAAATGTCAGCAATAAAGAAAAAGTGGTTGAGGAAACTCTCAAAACAGCGCCAATTAAGACAAAACCTAAAAAGTTATCTTATAAACTGCAGCGAGAAATGGATGAGTTGCCCGCAATGTTAGAGCAACTTGAGAATGATATTGAAATGCTTCAACAGCAAGTGAACGATCCTGAGTTTTTCATGCAATCAGCAGATAAAACACAGCCCGTTTTAGATAAGTTAACTGCGAAAGAGCAGGAGCTTGAAATTGCTTTCGAGCGCTGGGAAGAGCTCGAAGCAATGCAACAGGAAAGTTAGAGATTATTAATGAGTAGTAAAACATTTAAAATCACCGTAATTGCGGCCAGTATTCTGGCTGCCACTCAAGCTCATGCTGCACTTTACCAAATTGTAGAAGTGACACCCGGTAACTTAGTCGCTAATGAATATTATGGCCGTGCCATTGAGAAAAAAGTTATAACCTCAACAGAACCATACCTGGGTTGCTTTGAAATATCTTGTAGTAAATCATCTTTTCAATTAGCTGGCGATACGCTTAATGGTTCTGATGGTATTTCCTATCGTGATGAAGTGCCATTCAAAATGGATAATCGTTTTGTTTACCAAGATATTGATGATCTCAAAAACTATTGCTCTAACGAACTCGGTTATTCTACTTGTGCTGCCTGGGCCGATAAGCAGTGGCACGGTTTTAAGTATAACGGTGTTGAAACTGGTGGTTTAAAACGTGAACGCGATGCTTGGGATAATGGCAGTTATCTACAAAATGCAGCAGCCTTTGTAGGCTCATCGAAAGTAGCATTGCCTTTTGGTCCTATTGAAAATACTCAGAATACCGTTTTAACTGGGTTAGACGGCACTGCTGCCTTTGGTATTACGAGCAGCGGTTACACACAGTCTGGAAGTAATTACGCTCTAGGCTACCGTCAACGTGGTTTTTATAATGGCAATATTTTAAACCCACCAACAGATACGTCTATTGTTAGCGATACTAACAATAAAATTGTTGAAAAAATGGGTCGAACATTTGCCTATGATGTATTTGGTGATAGCCCAAATAAGTTTGTAGTCGGCAGTGCATCGGTAAGCTCTTACCTAACTGGAAATAGCGATGACGACAATAAAGATTATAACGGTGATGTTAACTCTTGTGTGAATGATGGTCTCGATCCACAGTTAACTCGTCAGTGTCAAAATTTTGCTTTTGCCACTCAAGCCTATATTTGGGATGTGACAGATACTAGCAATATAAAGAGTTACCGCGTAACAGGTTGGATTGGCGATGTCACCGCTAATCGCAGTGGCTATTCGGCACAAGCAAGTGTAAGAGGCGCTGCTATTCCTACATCAGGTAATTACGCTAACAAGCCGGTTATGGCCGGTTTTAATACCTATCGCGATGACAATGTGTTTAGAATGCAAGCAACGGTATTCTATCCCAAGGATGCTTATACACAACCAGCTAATGATGTATGGGAAAGTAAAGTTATTTTTGGCACAGAACTGAAAGTGGATGGAGATGTGATTTATTCCAACTCATTAGCGACTGATATTAATAATAATTTAATCGTGATCGGTGAAACAAAACGTCGAGGCGATAAACCTGAAAGCGGCGCAGCAGCGAATCGTATTTTCGTGGCAGATGCTAATAGCGGAACACCTGTAGCTAACTATCTATCGGGCGGCATTTTCTTTACTGGTGCTGGCGGTGAAGCGAGAGCGATCAACAATTTCAATGAAATTGTCGGTCAAATCGATGCAGAAAAAGGTCGTGAAGATGGAGGCAAACAACGTCGTCATCGTGGCTTTATCTATCCTTTCAACGGTACAGGGAGTAATGCAGCAAGAATGGCATTGTTCCAGAACCAAGGTTGGTGGTTAGATGATCTAACCAACGGTGGGGCTTACTCACAACATAATAACCAGTTCCGTATTTTTGAAGCCTCAGATATCAACGATGATGGTGTGATTGCAGCAAGTGCATTTAAATGTACTGGTGGCTATGACGATTTCTCCCATAATTCATACTGTACTTCTGGAAGTGAAAGCGTTGTCGCGATTAAACTGATCCCGATTGCTGGCGCGACGGCTAGCGATATTGAAATCCGTAGCACGGCACTTCCACCCGTTGAACGTAAAGGCGGTAGTATGGGGTGGATTACTCTGACACTACTTGCTCTCTTTGGGTTCCGCAGAAAATAATTAAATAGTGTAAAGAATGGCGCAAGTTCACAATTTAGAATCTGCGCCTTTTTTGTAACTTGAGAAAGTCGAATTTTTGAGCAATTCTTAATTGTGGCGTAACAGATATGCCATGTAGATTTAATAGTTGTATGTAAGACACAAGTTACTGTATGAGGACTACACTATGATGAAGAGACAAAAGCGTGATCGCCTTGAAAGAGCACAGTCTCATGGGTATAAAGCTGGCTTAAACGGACGTTCCGTAGAGGCTTGCCCTTATCAACAAACGGACGCTCGTTCATATTGGCTAGGTGGTTGGCGCGATGCCAGAGATGACAAACAAGCTGGTCTCTACAAATAAACTCCCACATACATGCAAAAGGATTTAAGCCCCGGAAGGGGCTTTTTAGTATTCAAGCCACACTAAAGCACTATAACTAAGTGTTTTGATGAGAAAAAAGCGACTCTATGAGTCGCTTATGAATAATTTAACGTCATTAAAAAGCAGAAGTATCTTGGAAAAGACCTACTTTTAAGTCCTTTGCAACGTAAATCTCTTTGCCATCGACAAGAACGCGACCATCAGCTAGGCCCATTACAAGTTTACGGTTAACAACCCGTTTCATCGTGATTTCGTAAGTTACTTTTTTTGCTGTTGGTAGGATCTGACCTGTGAACTTAACTTCACCAACACCTAATGCCCGGCCTTTTCCTTTGCCACCAACCCAGCCAAGGAAGAAACCAACCAGTTGCCACATCGCATCTAAACCTAAACAGCCAGGCATTACAGGATCGCCAGGGAAATGGCAATCGAAGAACCATAGATCAGGAGTAATATCTAACTCAGCAAGAATAAGGCCTTTACCATACTCGCCCTCGGTTTCTGACATTTTGGTGATGCGGTCCATCATCAACATATTTGGCGCTGGCAATTGAGGGTAGCCAGGCCCAAAAAGCTCACCTTGGCTAGAGGCTAGTAAGTCTTCACGATTATATGAATCTCGTTTATTCTGCATTATCAGTTACTCCAATTTTTGATAGGGTGCATATTAGGGAACACGTGTACGCTAAACAACTCCGATCAGTGCTACACAAACCAGTTTTTAATGCGCTCTGCAATACTGTGTGATTGGTCATGCCTTTCAAAGTTTTCAATACGTTGAGCAATTTTATTAATGATGCTTTCTTCGTCATCGCCTCTGAATGACGCACCCATGAGGATCGGTACGGCTTCATCAACTGTAGCGACTGGCCAAATATGAAATTCATCATTTTTAATGCTATTGACTACATCTTTATGAAGCGCAAGATGTTTTAGATTTGTTCTTGGTAGAATGACGCCTTGTCCACCCGTGAATCCCTGATGCTTACACACATGGTAGAAGCCTTCAATTTTTTCGTTTAGCCCGCCAACAGCTTGGACTCGCCCGAATTGATCAACCGCACCTGTCACAGCGATTTGTTGGTTAATGGGATGTTCAGATAAAGCGCTTACTAAAGAGCATAACTCGGCTAGTGATGCACTGTCGCCATCCACTTCGCTGTATGATTGTTCGAAGACAACTGAGGCCGAATAGGGAAGCGGTGCGTCAAGGTTCATTGAGCTGCTTACAAAGGCTTGCATTATCATCATGCCTTTTGCATGCAAATTACCACCGAGCTCGGCTTTGCGTTCGACATCGGTAATATCACCGTCACCAAAGTGCACAACGCATGAGATACGAGCTGGTTCACCATAGGAAAGAGGATGGCCAGCAACATCGATCACCGTTAATCCATTGACTTGGCCGACTTGTTCGCCTTGAGTTTCGATAATTACCTGTCCATCAAGTATGTCGTCGAGTGCTCGTTGCTGCAGATAAGACTCTCGATAATAGCGTTTGTCTAAGGCACTTTCGATATGAGATTTAGTAATCGGATACTGATTTGACTCTAAGGCCGCTTCTTCTATGAGTGTTCTGTGCCATATTACACATAACGGTGTGTAATGTTGATCTTCCGTGAAACGGGCACCTGCGGTCATAAGAGCAGGAATGGCATCTTCAGTCAGTGTAGGGAGTTGGTATTCTTCAGATATCCAACGCAAATAAGCGAGGTAGGTCAATATCGATTGTTCATCAATTTTCAGGTCCAACTCTAATTCGGTGTAGAAACAAAAGCTTGAGCGGACGTCTGCATCCAAATAGTCGACATCGGCTAACTGGTTCCTATCACCTAAAATGATCAGTTTGACCTCATATTTTTTAGAGATTGGTGAGGGGTGTGGTGATTTAGCATCACAATTAATGGGGCTTACATCTTCGCCTAATACTGCCGCTTTTAATAATGGCCACATTTTAGGATTAGCCAGCAGCATATTAGCGGAGATCAGAAGATAACCACCATTGGCTTTATCCAATAAACCAGGAATTTCGCTGGTGATAAGCCCATTTTCAGCGCGGTATTGGCCAAAGATAGTCCCCATATCGAGGGACTCTGTACAAATAACGTGCGAGTTTGGCTTTATTACTTGAAGTTTTTGACTGACTAATTGACGATAGATTGAGTTATCTGGCGCGTTGATCAACATCACTCGTGTAAAACCTTTCAATTGAACAAACTGCTGAATAGCGGTTGCTAGTCTGGGCTGTGTGTCGAGTAATGTTACCGGAGATAGACTAGGGTACTGAGCTAGTTGCGAGTGGAATTGATCATACTGAGGTGTGACTGAACGCCAAATATTTTGAGTCATTGAAATCTAGTGTTTATTAAAAGAAGCCAGATTATATAGAAAAATAGCAATGTCTAACAGCTCCATTATTATGCTTGATCTTGTTCGCTTTTTTGAATCCAAAAATTGAACTCTGAACGATGGTGGGTTACGCTGTCACCCTAACTTGGCATGGATTTTACGTTATGAAATATCAACAGCTTGAAAATTTGGAATCGGGTTGGAAGTGGCAATACTTAATTAATAAGTGGAAGGATGGCGAAACAATCACTCGTTATGTAGACAAAAGTGAAGCTCTAGCTGCAATTGAACAGTTAAAAAAAATAGAGCATGAACCCAATCTGGTTCTTGGGTGGATTGATCAGCACATGTCACTTGAACTGAGTAATAAACTCAAGCAAGCAATTAGAGCCAAACGCAAACGCCACTTTAATGCCGAGCAACTACACACCAGAAAGAAATCTATCGATCTCGATTATCGAGTGTGGGAAAAACTATCATATCGAGCCAATGAGCTTGGTTGCACTTTGTCTGACGCGATTGAATACCTGTTAAGTGAAGCATCTCGTAGCGAAAAAGCGAGTAGAACCGTCTCAAGTTTAAAAGAAGATTTAAGTAAATTACTGTCTGAATAAGAAAGGAGATAAAAATGTTGTATGTCATTCTGGCTGCTGCTGCAGTTATCTTTTGGTTAGTCGCTGTTGATCGGCCTATATTGAGAGTTAAATTCAAAGATGGTGTCGTAGCACAAGTTAAAGGTCATTTCCCTCCAAGTTTTAAACATAATGTGACTGAGATTGCTGAAAAGACAGACTTGAGCGGCGAACTAAAAGTTTACCAGCAGAGAACGGGTGTTAAGTTGGTTTTTTCTAAAGACGTACCTAAAAAAATTCAACAGCGTATTCGCAATGTTTTTCCTCATCAGGGATTTCATACAAAAGAGCAACGAACCAAGAAGTCACATTGAGTCTGCCATTCTTAAGTTACAGATTGTTTTCATTAAAAAACGAACATCGTCGAAACGATTAACTTTACACATCGTCCATTTATAACTCGCTGATATCATGATGGAAATCTCTGTAAAGGTTCTCGACGATGAAAAAAATCTGTGTAGTTATCATTTCGTTAGTGATAGTAGTTTTCTGTTCAAAGGGTTATGCCGACGATTCAGAAAGTAATCCTGTCGCGAAATCAATAAAACAGCAAACGCTTAAAGCTCTTAAAAAATATAGATCTAAGCTTGATGGATATTGTGACGTGATGATCGAAATGAAGCATGTTCAAAGTTATGCAGAAATTGTAGGCGTTGGGACAAACGGTGATTACCAAATCTGCGCGAAAGCAAAATCTAAAATTAAGATAGGCAAAAAATTTAAATATAAAGTTCCAGAGAAATACATACGGATACAAATCAATGCAGCAGAGTTATGAGTAAGGTGTGATTTCACTGTGAAATGAAAATTTGGATGTATGGTTTCAATTGCTATTATGGTTAACAAATCAGAGTGCGCATTATGTGGCGCGTCATTATGTTGAGGGGCAGTCGTTAGTACCATTGCGTCAGCACTGGCGACTTCATTTTTGCAGAACGTGGGCAGCTTGCTGAGTCGTTCTGCAAAAATGAACCCGTAATATAATGTCGGATAATACGAATTCAGGTGTTTTCCCTACTGCTTAAAAATGCTTCGATGATGACTGTAAGCAATTTAACTATTGCTGTTAGCAACTTTAACATACCGTTCTCCTTTATCACGTTGACCACTAAGCCCTGAAACCTTTTCAGGGCTTAGTGGTGACTATATTGCTTTTCTTATCTCGACTAAAAATAACGCCAGTTGCTGTAATAAAAACAAGATGTTAGTGAATGTATGTCGAATGTCATCAACAAGACTTTGTTTTTAATAGGCTCGATTTTCTCTGCTATACGCTACGCTCGCGTGTAGAGAGAAAATGAGCAGCCAAGCGGAAAGAACGCTAAGCCGTTCTCATCATGCCGACACCGCGCGGCAGTTTCACTCAACGCATTTTGGGACTATCTCGCGCCTCAGTGTGCGACTTTCACGCCACTGCGTGACATTCCATGACGACCAAGCGACGGAATGACGACGACGAGAACTGTGAAGGAGAGCGTGGAGTGGCTTAGTGCGAATGGATGCGGATGCAGGCTTCATCCTGAAGACGGCGCCGCACCATCGCACAAGCAATCACGTAATCGGCCAAAATGGCCGCGAAGCGGTTCGGGTTCCTGTTACACCCGAACTAACTCCGGAATTCCGGAATTTTTCACGTGTTTTTTCAACACATCTCACTTTGATTTTTCCGCGATGATCTTTTTTTGTTGTTCAACAAATTTGACTATATATCTGATTGATAAGGATTCACCCATGCTTAAAATTGAAATATTCAAAGAGAACGAAAACCTCCATACTCGCACTATACCGGGCAAAGACGGCAAGCAGCCGAGAACGATTTACGAACAAACCGCTTATGCCTACTTAGGCGGTAAATTTCCCGTTGAGATGAAGCTCAATTTAGAAGAAGGCCAACCGCCTCATGTTGCAGGATTTTATACAGTTCACAGCTCTAGCTTTGTTATTAATAACTTCGGTGGCCTTGAATTAAAACGCTTTGGCTTGTTGTTAACCTCACTCGAACCCGACTTATAAATAAAGGCTAGGGGGCTGTATGGAAAACGTCAGTTTAGGGCTATCTGAGCAAGTGAATTCTTGCTCTTTCGCAGACCTTCTCACAAGGAGCAAGGCTACGAATTTACCACCTCAAGAGCATTCGTTAAAACGTTGGGATGAGAATGAAATCGATGAATTAAAGCGTGTTTTTTATCGTGGTGACTCCATCGATAATATTTGTGAACATCTCGACAGGCCATTTATGCACCGAGTACATTATGGATAATCAGGTTTACATGTACGAGGAGCTGTGTCCTAGGTGTTATGACTTCTGGCAAATAGGCCTTGAAGACTCACTCAAGGATTACCGCAAATTCAACAACATCACCTCTGGAGTAAAGTGTGAAAAAGATCTTCTACAAGGGCGGCGTCAGCATGGTTAATCGCCAAGATGACCCAATGTATCAATGCTCATCTTGTTATAAACCGTGGTTCCAAGATGAAATCTTTACAGGGCTAGCGATTATGCAGCCGCAATGTCCATCCTGTGGGGCTGTCATTCGTAAGCTCACCAAAGACCAACCGTTAATCACGCGATAATCGTTCTCAACTGTTATAAATGCTTCTTTATGGCAGTTGAAATCTGTTACAAAAATCATCCGTAAAACCAAAACATCAAAGTACGCATTATATATCTTATGTTAAATAAATCGGGTTTTTAGTTAAGTTCATAAGTAGATCTATTTCAATC